>CAZNZH010000128.1:4619-10366 GCA_964577445.1 uncultured Myxococcales bacterium | reverse complement strand
GGCCGACAACATCGCCGTCGGGCGAATCGACGCCGACGGGCGCGGGGTCGGGCGAGGCGTCGGGGGGGCGCTCGCCGTCCGCGGGGCGGTGGCGGGCTTGGTGCGCCGCGCGATCGCCGGGCGGTCGCCGCGCCACCTCGCCTCGGCTTCGACCTCGGCGGTGACGACGGCCGCCGTGACGGCCTCGCGATCCCGTGGTTCCCACGGCGTCACGCCGCCCACGCCGTCGTTGAACCAGACCGTGTCGAAGTCGTAGAGCGGGTCCGCGCCGGCGCGGGGCGGCAGGCGACCGCAGGCGGACAGAGCCAGCGCGCCCAAGGCCGACACGGTGATGAGGGTTCGGTTCATGACCGCCGAAGTCTGCGGCCCATACCCGGTCCGCGCAAAAAGAGGCGGCCTTTTCCACAGGGCCCGGCGGTGGTGGGCGACCGCGGCACCGCGCGCGGTGATGTTGACGCGGGACCTTGCGAGGCCAATAGTCTCCGCGCACTTCGCTCCCGCGGCGCGGTCGGCCATCTCGCGCCGATTCGGCCCGGGTCCCCCCAGGAGGCGTTATGAATCCAAAGAACATCCTCGTCGTGTCCTTGCTCGCCATCGCGCCCTTCGCCGTGGGCTGCGGCGACGACGGGCCCAAGGTCCCCGGCAGCATCACCGCGCTGTGGAAGCTGCCCGGGGTCGCCAAGTGCGCAGACGTGAGCCTGACGAAGCTCGAGATGAGCGCGCTCCAGGGCGACAAGATCATCGGCTCGGTCACCGTCCCGTGCCCAGACGGCGACAGCAGCGGGCAGATCTCGCTGGGCGAGCTGCCGCCGGGCCGGTACACGGTTCGGATCGAGGGCATCGACGCCGACGACAACGCGACCCACACGGGCAGCGCCGACAGGGTGCGGGTCAACGAGGGCGCCGACACCAAGTTCGACGAGCTCACGCCGATCATTCCGGCCATCGAGATCGCCCAGAAGCCCACCAACGTCATCGTCGACTGGGCCCTGGGCGGGAAGTGCAGCACCAAGGGCGTCGCGACCGTGAAGGTCGAGGTGTTCGACGCCAGCGGCGTTCCGCTGCCGGGGGTCGAGGCGCAGACGGTGCCGTGCGAGAACACGGTCACCGCCCCTGACACGGGCGAGCTGGAGTCCGGCGTGCTCTTCGCGAACCTGCCGGCGCGCCAGACCGTGCGCTTTGGCGCGACCGGGCTGGACAAGAACAAGAACCCGGTGCTTCAGGGAGCCAGCGAGCAGGTCTTGCTGCGGGCGGGCGAAGTGCAGAAGGTCGTCGTGACCCTCGTGCCGCCCGGGAGATGAGCACGGTCTGCGAGGCTGCCGCCGAGCCGTACCGAGGAGTTGACCCTCGGTACGTGCTCGCCCGCCTCGCGCCCTCACCTCCGATCTCGGGGTGGCGTGCCCCGCACCCAGCGCGCTCTCGCTGAAGAGCCATCCGCTGAGCGCCCAACTTGCCCGCCCGGTGCCCTGGTCTTATCCTGGTTCGAATAGATTTCATCGAACCGAAGCGTAGGAAAGACCCATGTTCATCCCCGATCGCGCGTTCATCGAGCGCCTGCCCAAGACCGACCTCCACGTCCACCTGGACGGCTCGCTGCGCCTGAGCACCATCTTGGACCTCGCGCAGTCCCGCGGGGTGGAGCTGCCAGCCTCCGACGAGGCGGGCCTCGCCGCGGCGATTCACATGGGCGAGGTCTGTAAAGATCTCAACGACTACCTGCGCGCCTTCGACATCACCTTGGCGGTGCTCCAAGACGAGGAGGCGCTGCACCGCGCCGCCTACGAGCTGGCCGAGGACGCCGCCCGCGAGAACGTCCGCTACATGGAGGTGCGCTACAGCCCCATCCTGCACACGCGCAAGGGGGCGTCGCTCACCCGCATCGTCGAGTCGGTCATCGAGGGCCTCGCCGACGCGCGCCGCGACCACGGCATCGCCTGCAACGTCATCATCTGCGGCATCCGGCACATCGAGCCCCAGCAGAGCCTGCGCTTGGCAGAGGTCGCGTCGGCCTACAAGAACAAGGGCGTGTGCGGCTTCGACCTGGCCGGCGCCGAGTACGACTACCCCGCCAAGCAGCACCGCGAGGCCTTCTACCTCGTGCGCAACAACAACGTGCGCTCGACCATCCACGCGGGCGAGGCCTACGGGCCGGAGAGCATCCACCAGGCCATCCACGTGTGCGGCGCCCACCGCATCGGGCACGGGACGCGGCTGCGCGAGGACGGCGACCTGCTCAACTACGTCGCCGACCAGCGCGTGCCCCTGGAGGTCTGCCTGTCGTCGAACGTCCAGACCCAGGCCGTCCGCGATTTCGCCAGTCACCCGCTGGGTTTTTACTTCGACTTCGGCGTGCGGGTGACCATCAACACCGACAACCGCCTCATCACGAACACGACCGTCACCGACGAGTATGTGCGCGCCGTCGAGACCTTTGGTTTCGACGCGATGGACGTCAAGCAGCTCATCATCAACGGGTTCAAGTCGGCGTTTCTGCCCTTCCACGAGCGGCAGACCATCCTGCGCCGCGTCAACCAGGAGCTGACCGCCCTCATCGAGGAGGAGGCGGAGACCCGTCTCGCCGCGGCAGACAAGCCCGCCCCGAAGAACGCGCGGAAGGCCCATAAGGTCGTCACGGCCTAGCCCGCGGCTCGCTGACCCGGTGCGCCGATGCGGGGCGTGCCGATGCGGGGCGTGCCCCGGTCGCGACAGCGCGCCAGGCCAGCGCCCCAGGGCAGCCCAACCCGCTCAGGGCGCGCCGGTCCCGAGCGGGTTGTCTGGGCACTGCCGCGTGCAGTAGAAATTGTCGATGGAGCCGTCGTCCGACTGGATGTGATCGCACTGATAACCCTGCGGGCACTTGTCGATCTCGTCGCTCTCGCAGGTCAACAAGCAGAAGTCGCCCAGGGGGTTCTCCTCTTGGTCTTGGAAGGTCACGCAGAGCGCGGGGTCGCCTCCACATTGCGGCGACTGGCTGCTGGCGTCGCAGGTGCTGCAGTCCGCGCGCGTGGACTCGATGCAGACGCCCGGCCCCTTGTCGCAGACCTTGTTGAAGCCGCACTGGTAGTTGTGCTCGCAGCCCTTGTCGATGCACTTCTTGTTCTTGCAGATCTTCGCCGCCGTCTGGCAGTGGACGTCTTCAAGGCAGCCCGGGATGCAGTCGCCGGTGACCTTGTCGCAGTAGCTCTCCGCGGCGCACTCCGCCGAGCTCTCGCAGGCTCCGGGCCGCTTGCATCGCCCCGAGGTCAGATCGCACTCCGCCGGCAGCGTGCACTCGGCGTTGGACGTGCACGGCGGCACGCAGCGGGCCTTGGTGCAGATCAGCTTGATGCCGCCAGCGTCCTTGGGGCACTCGTCGTCGTCCACGCAGCCCGGCGCGCACGCCCCCTGCTCGCACTTCTGGCCGTCCGGGCACTCGCCGTCGCCCTTGCAGATGCCGAGATCCTCGCACGAGCCGCTCTTGGGCACGCACTGGCGCTCGGTCGTCCCGGCCACGGCGATGCAGTTGTAGCCCACCGGGCAGCCGGACTGGGCCAGGCAGCCGAGGCCGCAGTAGCTCCCGCCCGAGGCGAAGGCCGAGCAGCTCCCCTGGCCGCCGCAGGGTCCGTCGGTGGCCGTCGTGCAGCCCGCGACCGGGTCGCACACGGTGACGCTCTCGCACGGCTCGCACAGCCCGAGGGTCTCCTCGCAGTGCCGCGTGCAGGGGTTGCACCACTTCGTCCCGCCGCAGTTTAGTGTGATTTCACACACCTTTGTCGTGAGCACCACGCACTCGCCGCGGCAGGTGCAGGTCGCGCCGGCAGCCTCACAGTCCGCGTCGCTCTTACACGCAGGCGTCACCGGGGCGCCGTCCGCGTCGCCCGCCGTATCGGTGGTGGTGTCCCCGGGACCGACGGCGCTGTCGGGCAGCTTGCCGTCGTCCCCGGCGGTCACGGTGTCCGCGCCGCCGTTGCCGCCGCTGCTGGAGCACGCGGCGGTCGAGGCGAAGGAGCTGAGCAGGGCCAATACGGCGACGAAGCGAATCATGGGCGACCTCCAGGGGGCGTCGTCCGTTTAATACACAGCCAGGGCATAGAGCCAGCCGCTGTTGCCCGGCGTGTACGCGGTTCCCCAAGCGACTTCAGGCGTGGCAGCGAATCCGTAGGTGTCGTCGTAGGCCGTGATCACGCGACCCGTGCCCCGGTCCAGCAGCAGCAAGCGCTTCTCGACGGGCACCATCACGTAACGCCGGGTCACCGCGGGCGTGCGCGGGACGCCCTTGAACACCGTCGTGCGCCAGAGGACCTCCCCGTCGGCGGCGTCGACCGCGAGCACATGCCCGTCGGCCTGCGGCACGTACACCATGCGGTCCAAGGTGGCGACGGTGCCATAGGCCTCGCCGGGGACCTGCCAGAGGATGGCGCCGTCGGCGGGGTCGACGCCATAGAGCCCGCTGGCGTACCCCGACACGACCAGGGTGTCGCCCGCCATCACAGGCGTCGAGTCGACGTCGGCGAACTCGGTGCGCTCGTTGGACAGGTCGGCCGACCACACCGTGGCGCCGTCGCTCAGCGCCATCGCGACGAGCTCCCCGTCGGAAAACCCCGTGATGACGGTGTCGCCATGGAGCGCCGGGCCGGCTTGGCCGGTGATCGTGAACTCGCCGCGGTGGGGGCGCGAGCGGTCCCAGAGCACGCTGCCATCGGCCAAAGAGAGCGCCGAGATGCGGTTGTCGGTGGTCGTCACGAAGGCGCGCTCGCCGCTGGTCACGATGTCGCTGGTGAGGTCGCCGCGGCCGATGAGATCGCTGCGCCAGACCAGGCCGCCATTGCGCTGGTGCAGTCGATACAGGCGGCCGTCCATGGACCCGACCAGCACGTCCTCGTCGACGGCGGTGGGGCGCGCGACGTTCGGCCCGCGGGTCTCGATCTCCCACAGGACGCGCCCGGTCGCCGCCTCGATACCGCGCACGCGGCGGTCGGCGGAGGGGACGACCAGCAGCCCGCCCGCCGGTGCGGCCGGTGAGCTGAGCCACAGCGGGCGGCCGGCCTCGATGGGCTGGTAGGCGAAGTCCTCCAACTGATAGAGCTGCACTGCCCAATCGGTCTGCAATCGCTGCGCGGGCAGGTCCCCGATGGGCTGAAATATGGAGCACCCCGCGATGGCCATCGTCGCCGCGAGCGCTATGACCGACAGCCGCACTACTCGAGCAGCGCGAGCTTGGTCTCCAGCTCGGCGAAGATGTACGGCTGCCCCAGCGACAGCGCGAGGATATCGTCCGGATTCGCCTTCGGACGCGGCCCGAGGGCCTCGCGCGCCGCCGTGTAGGCCTCGCGCGCCGCGTTTGCGTCGCCGGAGCCGCCGGCCATGGGGTTGTGCAGGTCGCCGATGGCCATCAGCGCCATGGCCTTCACGATGCCCTCGCTGCCGTCCGCGACCGCGCGGTAGCCCGCCAGCGCCTCGGGCCTCTGACCCGCGTGCTCCTGGGTCTGGGCGAGCTCGAACCGGGCCACAGCGGCCAGGGACGACTTCGGGTTGTCGGCGAGCCACTTCTCAAGCGCCGCGGGGTCCGCCGCGGTGCCATCGGCCCCGAGGGACGCCTGAAGCAGCGCGATGCCGCTGGACTTGAGCGCGCCGGGGTGTTCGCTGAGGAAGGCCGTCAAGCGCTCGCTCGCCACCTTGCGCGCCGCGGCGGCGGTCGGGAAGACCTCTTGGCCGGCCACCTTCTGAGCGGCGGGCGCCTCCTCGCCGATGGGCGACGCGAGCGGCAC
>CAZNZH010000128.1:0-4609 GCA_964577445.1 uncultured Myxococcales bacterium | reverse complement strand
CTCGGCCTCGGACTCGCGGCTGCTCTTCTGCATGCGCCCGAAGATCGAGGTGGCCGCGCCGATGACGAGCAGCGCGACGGCCGCCCCCACCATGACGCGCCAGTGCCGCTCGATGAAGCCCCACATGCCCTTGAGGGCGACCTCGACCTCGTCGGGTCGCTTGAGTTCTTTCCGCGACATCCGCTTGGGTTGCTTGGCCACGGCGTCCTCTCTTGGTGTCCCGCGTGAGGGGCGGGCGTATAGCCAACAGCGGCGCCTCTGTCAATCCGCGCAAGCGCGCGGACGGCGGCTCGGGCGCATTGACACCCGCGGAGGCGGCGCCGATCATCCGGGCCGGGCGGTCGCACTGGGCGGGCGCTCGCGTCCCAAGGAAGTCTCGTGCTCCGTCCGGTCGGCTCTGCCCTCGCCGCGCTCCTGGTCGCCGCGGCCCTCGCCGGGCGCGCCCGCGCCGAGCGAGGCGAGCGCGCGCTCGGGTTCGGCGTCGGCAACCTCTCGCTCCGCAGCGACGACGGCGACGCGACCATCCGCCGGCAGGCGCCCTACCTGCAGGGCGAGCTGCGCTACGCCGTGACGGACTTCGTCGAGGTCGGCGGCCTGCTGCGCGTGGGCGTCGGGGTCGCCGGGGGCCTGGACCCGGAGCTGGTCGGCGCGCTCCTGGCCGAGGTCCGCTACACCATCGACGCGCTGACCTGGGTGCCCTGGTTCGGCGGCGGCCTGGGGCTGCTCGTGCGCAGCGAGGGACCGCGCGGGTACTTCAAGGGCGGCGGCCCCTCGTTCGACCCGACGGCGCACCTGGGCGTCGGGGTCGATTGGCGCGCCAGCCGCCGGTTCGCCCTCGGCGCGGCGTTTCGCTTCCACCTCAGCCTGACCGAGCTGGGCGAGAGCCTCGGCCCCTTCGACGTCAGTCTGACATGCAGCTTCTTCGCGGACTGAGCTCCCGTGCGCGCCGCCTGTTCATCGCGACGCCATCGGCCTGACGCGCTGCGCCCGCGCGCGTGGAGATGCGCCCGCCCGTATGAAATGGATTCGAGATCTGACGGGTTGGTCGTCGTCCCCCCCGGTACCCAGCAGCGTTCAGGCTGCCCGTGCCTTGGATGACGCGATGAACATGCTCCCCACCCGACGCCCTGCTCCAGCCCCCCGGCCGCGCCCCACCCTCGCCGGCTCCGTCTTCCGCGCCACCGTCGGCCGCGCCTTCGGTTGGCTCCTCGTCCGCGTGGTCGGACTCGGGGCCGCGCTCGGCGGCTAGCTCAGGGCGACCGACGGCTCCCGGCCGCCGACCGACTCAGCGCTTCCTGCGCAAGCGGTTGCGCCCGCGCAGCACGAAGCGCACCGGCGTCCCCTCGAACGCGAACTCGACGCGGATCTGGTTGAGCAGGAAGCGCCGATACGCCATCTGCATGAGCTTTCCGTCATTGACCGACAGCAAGATGGTCGGCGGCGCCACGGCGACCTGCTGCGCGTAGTAGATCTTCAGCCGCTTGCTCTTATGCGACGGCGGCTGGTGACGCCGCACCACGGCGGAGAGCCACCGGTTGAGCGACGAGGTGCCGATGCGCCGCCCGTAGCTGGTGCGCACGCGGTCGACCGTGCTGAGGATCCGGTGGGTGCGCTGCCCAGACAGCGCCGAGATGAAGATGATCGGCGCATACGAGATGAACTGGAGATCGCGCCGGATCGCCTTCACGTACTCGCCGGCCGTGTGGGTGTCCTTGTTGGGCACCGCGTCCCACTTGTTGACCAGGATGATGCACGCCCGGCCCTTGTCCTGGATGAGGCCGGCGAGCTTGGCGTCCTGGTCGGACACGCCCGTGGTCGCGTCGAGCACCAGCAGGCAGACCTCGGCGCGGTCGATGCTCTTGAAGCTGCGCACGATGCTGATGCGCTCGACCGGCGTCTTGACCCACTTGCGCCGCCGGATGCCCGCGGTGTCGATGAGCATGGTCCGCTGGTCGCTCCGGGCGTCCAGCAGCGCCTCCTCGGCGTCGCGCAGGGTCTCCTCGAGCAGCGCCAGGTCCTCCGGGGCCCGCCAGCGCTTGTCCTCGATGTCGATGTCCGCCACGCGCGGGTCGTCGGGCCCGTCGAAGCCGCCCTCGTCCGCCGCGTCGTCGTCACCGTCGCCGTCGCCGGCCCCGGAGAACACGTCGCCCCCTGCCGAAAAGCGCCCGTAGAAGATCTGGACCTCGTCGTCGGCCTCGTCCGGGACCTCGCTCCAGTCGTCATCGGGCTGCTCGACCCACTCGGCACCCTCGGCGCCCGCGTCAGCCTCGAGCGCCCGCCGGCCGTGCCGCGCCGCCTCCAGCGCCTCGCGCGCCGCCTCGACCGCCGCCTCCGCCCGCGCGATGGCCGCCGGGTCGGGCGGGCGCACCAGCCAGGTGTCGATGCTGTCCACGGTGGTGCCGGGGACGTCGCTGACCAGCAGCCGCTCCTCGCCCAGCAGCCGATTGACCAGCGTCGACTTGCCCACGTTGGGCCGCCCGATGACGGCGACCCGCGCCGTCGCCCGCGCCGGGGGCTCGTCGTCGCCGTGTTCGGCCGGCGGCAGGGAGTCAGCGATGGCCTCGGCGAGGTCCATCACGCCCGGGCCATGTAGCGCGCTCAGCGAGTAGAGCTCGTCGACGCCCAGCGACCAGAACTCCGCCGCCAGCGCCTCGTGACGCGGCCCGTCGATCTTGTTGACCGCGTGAAACACAGGCTTTCCCGAGCGCTGCAGGATGCGCGCGATGGTCTCGTCGGCGTGCAAGAGCCCGTCCTGCCCGTCGTAGAGCGCGATGACGGCGTCGGCCTCGCGCACCGCGATCTCGGCCTGCGCGCGCATCGCCGGGAGCATCCCCTCGTCAGCCTCGGGGTCGAACCCGCCGGTGTCGATGACCACGACGTGGCGCCCGACCAGCACGGCCTCAGCGTAGTGCCGGTCGCGGGTCACGCCGGGCACGTCCTGCACGACGGCGGCGCGGCGCCCACAGAGGCGGTTGAACAGGGTCGACTTCCCGACATTGGGGCGACCGACGATGGCGACGATGGGCTTGGACATAGGGCTCAGGACTCGTTGTAACCGAGCTTTTTGAGCCCGAACTCGCGCTCATTCCACCGCTCCTCGACCCGCACGCGCAGGTCGAGGAAGACACGTCGCTCGGAGAAGCGCTCGAGGGCCAGCCGCGACGCGCGCCCGACCGCTTTGAGGCGCTCGCCGCCCTTGCCGATGACGATGCCCTTGTGGCCGTCGCGGGCGACGTGGACGGTGGCGTAGACCACGACCAGGCCGTCTTCGCGCTCCTCCCAGGCGTCGGTCGTCACCGCGATCTGGTACGGCAGCTCCTGGGAGAGCCGGTGAAAGAGCTGCTCGCGGATCATCTCCGCGGCCAAAAAGCGCATGGAGCGATCGGTCAGGCTGTCTTCGGGGAAGAGCTGCGGGCTCTCGGGCAGGCGAGCGCGGGTCAGGTCGTGCAGGCGGTCCACGCCGTCGCCGGTGCGGGCGCTGAGCGGGACCACCGCGACGAAGCTGTGCAGCTCGCCCAGGGCTTGCAGATAGGGCAACAGGCGCGCCTTGTCGCCGATGCGGTCGACCTTGTTGATGACCAGCACGCAGGGCGACCCGGCGGCCCGGATGCGCGCGACGATCTCGGCGGTCTCGGCCATGACGTCGTCGGGTTTGGCGACGAGGTGGGCGCCGTCCACCAGCAGGTACACGAGGTCGGCGTCGCCGAGGGTGCCGATGGCCAGCTCGACCATATAGCGGTTGAGCAGCGTCGACGCCTCGTGGATGCCGGGGGTGTCGACGTAGACCGCCTGCCAGTCGCTGAAGGTGCGGATGCCGCGGATGCGGTCGCGGGTCGTCTGGGGCTTCGGCGTGGTGATGGCGACGCGCTCGCCCACGAGCTGGTTGAGCAGGGTGGACTTGCCGACGTTCGGGCGGCCGACCAGCGCGACGAAGCCCGCGCGGTGGGGGGCGGCCTCGGCGTCGGGCGGGGCTGGGGCGGCCTCTGGCCTCTTAGAGGCGGGGACGGGCGCGATCGCGGGCGGGCGCTCCTCGGATGGGGGCGCGCTCGGCCCGCCTGCCCTCTGCGCCGCGGCGGCCTTCTTCGCCGCGGCGGCCTTGGCGGCGGGCGCCAGGCGCTTGGGCGAGGGCTTGTCAGCCAAGGCCGCCTCGACCGGCGCCGCCACAGGCGTGATTTTCTTCGCCGCGGGCGCCTTTTTCGCCGCGGCTGGGGCCTTTTTCGCCGCTACGGGCGCCTTTTTGGTCGCAGCAGGCGCTTTTTTGGCCACAGCGGGCGCTTTTTTGGCCGCAGCGGGCGCTTTTTTGGCCACGGCGGGCGCTTTTTTAGTCGCAGCGGGCGCTTTTTTGGCCGCAGCGGGCGCTTTTTTGGTGGGGCTGGTCTCGGTCGGTTTTTCGCTCATGGGTTGGCCAGAACGCGCGCGGCGTGGGCCACGGCGGCGTCGTCGAGGTCTCGGTGGGTCACCAGGCGTCCGGTGTCGGGGCCGGTGGGGGCGGTGAGCACGCCGCGGGAGGCGAGCTTCGCGGTGTGCTCGGCGGCGGTGCCGAAGCTGGGGTCGATGCGGTAGCAGACCAGGTTGGTCTGTACCGGGTGCGTCACCCGCGCGACGCCGG
>CAZNZH010000127.1:7578-10386 GCA_964577445.1 uncultured Myxococcales bacterium | reverse complement strand
CGTCAAGGACTCGCTGGGCAAGCCCTTCCCGGACGACGCCGACAAGCAGCTCTGGGGCGGCATCATGGCCGTGTTCAAATCCTGGAACGGCAAGCGCGCCATCGCCTATCGCCAGATCGAGGGCATCCCGGAACCGGCGAGGAAGGACCGCGGGGGTGCGGACGCCGACCCGCCGCTCGAACGCGCTGAAAGCGTCGTGCGAGACTACCTAGCGCGATCCGGGGCGCCAGAGCTGGTGACCAAGGGCAGCTTCGCCTTCTACCAGTGGGGCGAGAACTCGCGGCGGAGCCACGACCGGATCGTGGTGCCGCCCGTCGGGCAGTTCAAGACGCGCGCCGGATACTACCGGGTGCTGTTCCACGAGATGGCGCACTCGACCGGCCACCCAACGCGCCTAAATCGCCATGGCGTGCGAGCGCGCGCGACGGATGGGCGGCCCTACCACTCGCATGAGGAACTCGTCGCGGACATGACGGCCGCATGGCTCATGGCCGACCTCGGGCTGGAGGCGGAAGCCGAGCGTGCGTTTGACCCCGTCGCATACTGTCAGGCGTGGCATGCGTATCTGTCGCGGGATCCTGCGGCGCTCTGGTCTGCCGCATGGTTCGCACAGCGCGCGGCTGACTGGATCCGGGGCGTGGAAGCGCCCGCGCCGACCGCGCGCACAAACGCTCTTCAGTGGCTCGTCGAGCACGCGACCGCCGTCAGCGGCGTGCGCCCAATGTCGGGCAGCCGCGGGAAGTCCGTCGTGGCCCTCAGCCTCGTCGACCGAAAGACCCCGCTCTACGTAAAAACGAAGACAGGTCGCGGCGACCCGCTCGGTGGCTACGCATTCTGGCTCGACGCCAAGGACGTGAAGACGTGGCGGGCCAGCAGCGGGAAGCGAACGAGCGCCGATCTGCATGGTCTGCTCTTGATCCCGGAGAATCCAGACCGGACCTTCGACCCCACCGTCGCCCCGCCGGTCCTGCTACGCTTGGAGCGACTCCGTGAGGCCGGACTGCGGTTCAACACCTTCAAGGGGTTCGGCGGAAAAAAGGCGCGCGTGGCCATCATCCTCACACGACCGAGAGGCCGGAAGTCTTGGGTGCTCACGGTGGAGACACTGAGCGCACCGTTGCGGCTCGGGGTCGGTGAGGTACTCAGCGCCGGCGAGCCCTAACCGCTTCCTGAAGACCTTCTGGCAGCTCGACGCGGACTCCGATGCGCCTTGAAACTCCGCGGGAGTAGTTGTCCACAATCGGAGCGGCGTTCACGCCAAGTTCGCTCCGAAGTCGACCGCGAGTCCGCACCAAACTCAGGCGAGAGCTAGTGATTCTCCGGTAGTTCGTCCGGTGGGGTACACCGGCGAAGGACCGAGAATTCCACGACGACAACGCCAACGGGCCCTCGCAGCCCGTCCGAACTCGAAAGTGGTCCTGCAACCTGAGGCGCAGGTCCGCCGAGCCTAGTCTGGAGCCGCGCTGAGCGCGATGCTTCTGGCTAATAACTCCCGAGCCTCGTCGACCGAGACCACCTGACTCGCGAGGTAGGCGGCCTCTAGTGTCGGCGTTAGGCAGGGTTGGAACTTGGAGAGGCGGCCGCGGGCGGAGCTCTCGGCGTGGAGCAAGGCGTCTTCGGGCGTTGGGCGGCCTTGGTCGCGCAGCGCGTGCAGGGCTTCGCGGATGGCGACCGTTGAGCGGGCGGCGGCGCCGGTGAATCGGAGGCTGAGGTTGTTGGCGCTGACGCGCTCGCCCAAGTCGGCTTCCAGGAGTTTGGCGACTAGGTTGTTCGCTCGACCGCCGGCGTAGGTCCACAGGACGGCGTCGAGGCCGTCGTCCATGAGGACCATGTCGTTTCCGGCGGGCAGGTCGCGTGCGTCGCGGGCCTCTGCCAGTTGGGCCTTGGCTCGGCGCGACCAGGCGGGGTCTTCGGCGGACTCCGTCAGCACGTCGCGGATGGCTTGGCACAGCGCTCCGCTCAGCAGACGCGGCTGCCCCCGCCACCGCGGGTAGCGGCCGGAGTCCGCCGGCGCGACTGCGACGGTCGCGGCGGACCAGTCGATGCGGATGGCTCGCCACGCGCGCCCGCCCAGGTGAAATGTCAGCTCGCCCACGCCGAACTGGTTGACGAAGGACGCCTCGACGGCGCCGACCTCGCGCGGACCGTGCAGGACGCGCAGGAGCTGCGGCGTGCTGAACACCGAGTAAATTTCTTGGAAATTGCGACGGCCGTAGAGTTTTTCGCCCAGCACGCCCAGGGTCAGGCGGGCGGAGCTCTCGGTGAGCACCCCCGTCTGCAGCATGTGGTCCATGACCTCGCGCCGGTCTCCCTCGGTCAGGTCTTGGAACGGAGTGGCGCCGCTCAGCCACGGCCACACCTCATCGCGCGGGACGCCGCCTTCGTGCTGAATCGACAGCGCCATGATCTGGTGAGCCATCAGATGCGCAGCCCGACGCACGGGCTCCACCGGCTCGACGAAACCCGCGCGGTACAAACGCAAGATGGCCGCGCTTTGGACGAGCGCGTCCTCGCTGGTCGCCAAGAACGTGCAGTTCGGTCGCGTGCCCGAGCGCCGACCGGTGCGGCCCATCCGTTGCATGAAGCTGGCGACGGTCGACGGCGCATCGACCTGCAGGACGTGGTCGAGGTCGCCAATGTCGATCCCCAACTCCAGGGTGCTCGTCGCCACGATGACCCGGTCGGTACCCTCCGCGAACGCGCCCTCCGCCTCGCGCCGCCGGTCAGCCGACAGCGACGAGTGCAGCACCCATGTGTCGGTGCCCAGCTCGCCCAGCGCCTTACCGAGCGCCTCGACGCCGCGCCGAC
>CAZNZH010000127.1:4698-7568 GCA_964577445.1 uncultured Myxococcales bacterium | reverse complement strand
GTCCACGAACACGAGGCGCTTCTTGCCCCGGTGGAGCTGCGCGATGACCCGCGCGGCGTTGTCCATCGACCCCACGTAATCAAGCGTCAGCTCAGGATCCGACGGGGCCTTCGGCGGGTCGACCACCACGCCCTCGCGCTTCGACGACCCCGCCATCCACTTCAAGATGACCTCGGGATTGCCAACCGTCGCCGACAGCCCGATTCGCTGGATGTCGTTGCCACAGAACCGAGACAGCCGCTCCAACACCGCCGCCAGGTGCCCGCCGCGGTCGTCGCTGACGAAGGCGTGGATTTCGTCGATGACCACGGCACGCAAGCCAGCGAACAGACGCCGCGCCGGGACGCGCCGGCTCATCATCATGACCTCGAGGCTCTCGGGCGTGGTCAGCAACAGGTCGGGGGGCTGGCGCACGATGCGAGTCCTAGCGCCCTGCCCCGTGTCGCCGTGCCACAAGGCCGCGCGCCGCCCAATAAGCTCGGTGTAGCGAGCCAACCGCGCCTCTTGGTTATTTAGCAGCGCCCGAATCGGCGACACGTAGAGGACCGAGATCGGCCGCCAATCCTCCTCGTCCATCATCGACAGCAGCGGGAAGAACGCGGCCTCCGTCTTGCCGCCCGCGGTCGGGGCGAGCACGACGCAGTTTCGCCCGTCGACGACCTGCTCGATCGTCTGCTCCTGCACCGGCCGCAGCTCGGAGAACCCCAGACCGTTGACGATCTGATACCGCATCGCCGGACTGAGTCGGTCGAAGGCCGCGCTCACGTCTCGCCTTCGTCGTCCTCAGCGCCGCCCGCGCCCAGGTCGAGCTCAATATCGTCAGGCGACAGCTCGATCCCCGCGGCCTCGCGCTCCTCGGCGCGTAGCTCCAGCGCGTCGATCTTCAGCTCGTAGTGCACGACCGGGTCGAACTCCTCGTGCTCCTCCACGCGGTCCAGCACCTCCGCGACCAGCTTCTTCAAGAAGATGCGCGGGGCGATGCCGACCTCGCCGCCGAGCTTCCCGGTCACCTTGTGCGCAATCGCCGCGATGATCTCGTCGGACACGCGCTCGGCCACGCGCTCGGGGTGCTTGGTCGGATACAGGTCGCGCACCCGCCGCCCGACCTCCAGCAGCCGCGCCTCATCGAAGGGCAGCAGCCGCACCTGCGGGTGGCGGGTGCTGTCGAAGCGCGGGTCGGGCCCGAAGTCTGCTTGCAGCCGCTGAGCCAACGGCGCCAGCCGACGCGCGCCGTCCGGTCCGTCGAAGAACGCCGCCGTCCCCGTCACCAGCAGGTAGAGCCCCGGGTACAGCCCCGCCGCGATCTCGTCGAGTAGCTGCCGAAGCCCGTTCAGCGACTTATTCCGCACGTCAGAGCGCATGCGCTGCACCGTCTCGACCTCGTCGAGCACCAGCATCAGCCCGCGCCGGCCGGTCTGCTCCAGCATGGCGAGCAACCCCCGCAAGAACCCCTTGGCCGCCGAGTGGTCGACCTCGCCCTTGACCCCCGCGTGGCGTTTGACCCCCGCGGCGACGTGGGGCTGCCCCATCAGCCACGCCAGCAGCCCGTCCGCCGTCGCCGCGTCACCGGCCATCCGCGCGGCATGGCAAGCACGCAGCGCCGCCGCGAACTGCGGTTGCGTCGCGCTGACCGAGCGCAGCCGGGCCTCCAACAGCTCGCCCACCGCCGCTGCCACCGCCTCCGCGTCGTCCGCCACGAACCCAGGCCGCGCCAGCACCTCTTCCTCCAGCGCGTAAAACCACCGGTCCACCAACGACCGAAACGCGCCGTCGTGCCACTCGCGCGTCCGCAGCGTCTCCATCGCGCGCCGATAGATGGTCTCCATCCGGTAGAGCGGCGTCTCCGTCTCGGAGATCTGGACCTCTGCCGTCGCGAATCCCGCCAAGTGCGCCCGATGCTGCACCCACCGCGCGAAAAACGTCTTCCCGTTGCCGTACTCGCCCCGCACCGCCTTGAAGACGCCCTGCCCTATGGCCGCCCGCTCCAGCTCCTCGTCGATGGCCGTCTCGAACCGCGACAGCCCGACCGCCAGGTGCTCGATACCCATCTTCGGCACGGTGCCATTGCGCAGCGCCGCGACGATCTCCCTCCGCCGGACCAGCGGCAGCCTGCTCACGCGCCCGCCCCAAAGAGCTGTTCCATCAGGTCCATCGACAAAACGACCTGCCCAGCGGTCCGGTCAAGGTCGATAACTGAGTATCCGTCTACGTTCAGCAGCTCGCTCATCGAGGTCACGACTCCTTCCGTCCGCCAAGACGGCTGGTTGATGAGCGCCACGAACTGCTCCTTCGGCAGGCGCCCACCGGCCGCTGCCAGCGCGTCCACACCCGGGATGACCTCCTTGTGCAGCCGCTCCAGCACGCCGCCCGCGGCATCTGCGAACACACCGGACTCCAACAGCATTGCGGCCCACCGACTCTGCCCTGGCTTCGCGGCCCGCTTCGGCTTCACTACCACCTCCGGCGGCGTCCACAGCCCAAGCTGCTTGGTGGAACCGGCGGCGGGCACAGCCGCGACCTCGACAACCTCCTCGACCGCCGCGTCGCGCCGAGGCCGCTGGCTCAGCGGCACCAGGTCCCACCACAAGGGACGAGGAAACGCGCCCACACCGACCTCGCTGTCCGCGATCCCCGCCGCCGCATACCGCTGCTCGACCGTGTCCGCCGCCACGATGAGCGCCGGGGCCACAACCTCAGAAAGCGAGGCGCCACCGTGCTCCCCGACGGCTATCTGCGTCCCGTACGTGTCCGTCTCCCGGTGCAGCAACGCGAGCCGCTCCACCCCCGGCGGGCACCAAATCCGATCGGCCGCGAACTCGACCTCGACATCCTTCGGCGCCTCCCCCGGCTTCAGCGCCCGCCAGAGGGTG
>CAZNZH010000127.1:0-4688 GCA_964577445.1 uncultured Myxococcales bacterium | reverse complement strand
CACGTACTGCATCCGCGAGCCCGACACGTTCCCGTGGTCCGCCACCAGCATCACCGCCCGCCCGGCCTCCTCCGCCGCGTTCATCAGCTCGCGCAGCGGCTTGATGGTGTCCAGCGTGTACCGCACCCCAAGCTGCTTTGAGCCCTTGAGCTGGTCGTCGATCGCGTTCACGACCACGCCCACCACCCGCGCCTCCGACATCACGTGCTTGTTCGCCGCCTGCATCGAGTGCAGGTCGCCCTTCATCAACAGCTTCGGCCCGACGGTCCCGCCGACCAGCTCGGCCAGCCGCTTGTGGCGCGCAAAGCGCTCCGGGTCAGCGCCGGACTGGTGAATCTCCTGCGTGCTGACGGCCGCACCGGCGAAGAGCGCCGAACGACTGATATTGGTCTGGGTCGGCAGCGCCGCCAGCACCGGCGGAGCCACCATCCCACCGGCAGCCCGCTCCATGCGCCAGCGAATCGGCCCGCACCGGTGGTGCTGGTGCAGGTCTTCCAGCAGCTCGACCGCGGTCGCCCAGGACATGCCGTCCATCAGGACCACCAGCAATCGCCGATGCTCTCCGGAGGCCAGGAAATCCGCGGCGAATCGGTCCAACGCGTCCTCGATCGGCACGACGCGGTCCCCCGGCTTCCCCGCCGCCAGCCAAGCAGGCAACGCCTTCGCGAATCGCTCGTCCTGCATGTCGCGCACGCGGTCGGCGGCCTTCACCACCTTTGCGATGGCCGCCCCCAGCGCCCCGTCCCCCGCCTCCCGCGCGATGCGCCGCGCGTAGTCCACGAAGCTGCCCTCAGCCGCGTAGTGCCGCGCCAGCACGACGACCGCCTCGTAGCTCGGCTTGCCCGCGACCAGCGCGTCCACATCCGGCGCCTCCGCCAGATACGTCGCCAGCCGCACCGCCATCAGCCCGTGCTTCACAAGCCCAGCGTGCCGCTCCAGATCCGCCAGCCGGTGCGCGCTCATCAGCGTCCACGCCTCGTGCGCTTCCTCCGCCGCCTTGGCGCTGGGCTTCGTCGTCGCCGCCACCAGCGCCTCGCCCAGCAGCGCTTGCCGCGTGGCGAACGCACTCGGCAGGTGGCGGCTGTCGACCAGCCGCTCCCGCACCGTCGGGTCCTTGACCAGCCCGTCCGCGTCCTCGACCAGCTTCCGCGCCGTGTCGCCGAGCCGACGTACCGCGCCGTCCATCGCCCGCCCAAGCTCCACCGCCAGCTTTCGCCGCGACTGGTCGGTCAGCGACAGGTCCGGCCCCGGCGTCTCACTCACCATGGAGTGCAAGATCCCCAGAAGGAACGGGTCCGTGTCCAGACGCGCCTCGGCCGCGCCGACCAGCAACGCCGCCATCGCCAGCTTCCGCCCCGCCCCGCGCTCCCACGCCTCCCAGACAAACCGCGCCGCCGGACCCGCCGTCTTCTCAAGCCGCGCCCGCCACGCCTCCGCCAGACCGTCGAAACGCCCGGTCACCGCCGCCCACGACTCGACACCGGTGCCCTGCGCGGCAAACGCCAACAGCCGGTCCACCGCCAACGCGCCGTCACGCTCCAGCGTCGCGTAGCGCTCCAAAAACGCCCGCCAAGCCACGTCCTGCTCAAGCCGCGCGCCCGAGATCGCCTCGTAGGGCCGGTCGTCCGCCTGCAAGATCGCCGAGCGCAGCGGGCTGGCCAAAAGATCAGCCGCCGCCTCGCGCGCAGTGAATCGCCGCGCCAGCCGGTCCGCCGTGTCAGCGACGTGGATCTTCCCGCCAGCCACCGCGGCCTCGAGGTCCCGCGGCAGGTCCAACGTGAAGTCGACCAGCAGCGCCTGCGGAAGGTCGATCTTCGCCGACAGCGCCTCTCGCAGAGCAAGTTCGCAGCGCACAGGCGTCATCACGAACTCTTGCGACACGCCCTGCACTTCCGCCAAGACCCGCCCCGGGTCACCCGAGCCGTAGAGCGCCACGTCCAGCGTCCGGTGGTCCCGCGCGTGGCGGCGGGTCAGCTCGGCAGAGACGTCAGACGAGGACAGCTTCGGTGCGACCGGGCGGGTCATTGTTTGCCTCCATCCGTCCTGTTGCGCGGACGGGTGACTTCCCAAGCAAACTCGGCGCCGGGCTCTCGCATGGCTTCCCGCACCCGACGGACCGCCTCATCCAGGTCCGCCACGGACGACGCGGTCCCCTTGGCGACGACCTCCACTTCCGGCCCCGTACCCTCGTCCTCGTCCTCGTCCTCGTCCGGTTTCCAAACGAGGATTTCTTGCGCCCGCAGCGCCAGTCCCGGCAGCAGCCCAGCCAAGCTGTGCTGGATTTCATTGGCAGCCAGCAGGTCCGCCAACTCAGCCAACACGGCTTTCGCATCGGCGATCCGCTCGTGCGCCGAACCAATGCCCTTCAGCCCCTGAAACGCCTGAAACGCCAACGCGTTCTTCAGCGCCCCCACCGTCGCCTTGGCATCGCGCATATGCCGAGCAATCGCCGTCGCACCGTCCCCCACCTCGGTCGCGCCAAACGTCTCGATCAAGTCGACCGGGTCGGACTCGTTCATTCTGTCCAGCAGCTCCGCCACGCGCTCGGCCGTCTTCAGCCGCGGAGTCTGGCCCACGCCCTCGCAAAACTCGCCCTTCTGCGCCAGCAGCCCGGCCACCTCCCCGGCCCCATCTCTCCGCGCGGCCTCTCCCTTCTCCGCCAGCCCCGCCGCCAGCGCCCGCAGATTCGCCGGGTTCAGCGCCTTCCCACCCGTCAGCCCAAACAGCGCCCCAGCCAGGTTCTGCGCCTTCCCCCACGCCTCCTGCCCCGGCATCCGCGGCGTCACCACCTCGACGTCGTCGTGCAGCTTGCCCAGCTTCACCTCGCCCATCACCCGCCCGCCGAACCTCAGCTCCCGATTCCCATGGGTCGCGTACGCCATCACCACGAAATCGCGCAGCTCCGGCGTCAGCCCCATGTCCCGGTCCGCCAGGTACGCCAACCGGATATCCCGCGCCGTCGGCGCATCCTCCGACCGCTGCCGCAGCCGCTTCTCGATCTCCTGAAACGTGTGCTCCTCAAACGACACCCACGAGTCCGTCGCGCTGACCAACTGCAGCGCTTGCGGCGCGTCCAGCTCCTTGCGCTCGGCCTTCTCGATCGGCAGCCGCCCCTTCTCCTCGGCCCGCAGCCGAACCAGGTGCGCCAGCGCCTTCGCCAGCTTCTGCGGCGTCACCTGCTCGTTGAACTCCGGATGCCGCGGCCACCGCGCCCGCAGCAGCTCCTGCACCGCATGTTGCAGTGCGTCCTTCAGGTTCGCCGCGATGACCCCACCCAGCCGCTGCCCCGGCAACAGCACCCGAAAGTGCTCCTCGACCGTGCGCGACTCGTCCAGGTCCCCCGCGTGCGCCTGCGTCACGCCATACGCCGACGCCAACGCCCGAAGAATCTGCGCCTTCTTCTGCCCGCGCACGCTCTCCAGCTCCATCCGCGCCGACTCCCGCTCCTTCAGCGGGTGCTCCGCGAACGCCGCCTGCCGGTCCGACCACACGGCCTCGTACACCACCAGCTCGCCCAGCGCCCTCTGCTGCGTTGCACCAAAAAAGCTCGGCAGCCACACGACCGTGTTCGCCCCAGCCACGTGCTTGTCGAGCCACGCGGACACCCGCAGCTCATCCTGATGCGGCCCGTGGTCCCCAATGTCGAACGGGTAGTCCACGACCACCCGGAAGGCCTCGTCCTCGCCCCCCGCGAAGCTGCCATCGTCCATCTCGCGCACGTTGCCGAAGATCACCGTCCCGACGCGATCCGTCCCCCGAAACCCAACCTTCAGCGTCTGCTTCGGGTCCCCAAACGGCAGCCCCACCGCCTCGAAGAGCAGGTCCCGCAACCGCCGCCGCCGCGCCCCCGCGTTGTCGTGCTGCCGGTACTTGTCGAGGATCGGCCCAAGCTCCACCCCCGTCAGCGCCATGCTGCAGCTCGGGTCCGCCTCATCGCCGACCCGCACCTTCCCGCAGTTCGCCGCGTAGTGCCGCAGCCGCCCGACCGCATCCGCCATCTCAGCGCCCGGGATGATCGACCGCACCACCCCGTGGTTCAGCTTCACCAACCGCGACGCCGTCATCGCCCGCAGCACCGGCACGTTCGGCACCAACGCCGACAGCACCAGCGTCTTCAGCAGCCGATTATCCGTGCGACACGCCGACTGCACGCAGTTCGAGCACCCCAGCCGCACCGGGTGGTCGCGCCGCAGCCGCTGACACGCCGCCTCATTGCCCGTCCCATGCCGGTCCCACAGCAGCGGCAACAGCTCGTCCTGATACAGCCGCCGCGCCGCCTGGAAGAGCTCCCGCATCGCTCCGTCCATGGGCTCCGCCGATCCCGCCAGCACATCGAACAGGTCCCCAACCGGCATCACGCTACCCAGCGCGAAGTCCTCCGTGTGCTCGATGAGGATCTCGGTCAGCACACGCAGCGCCGTCCGGTCGCGCTGCAGGTAGTGACTCAGCGCCACCAGCGACTGCACCAGCGCCGGCGAGAACGGATACACCTGCCGGAAATCCGCGTCGGTCCACCCCTCGCCCCGCAAGACCTCCGCCGCCGACCCCAGCCCGTTCCGCATCTGCTCGAACGCACCCCGCAGCCGCTCACCCGCCTCCGCCGACCTCGCCCGCACCACGCGCTTTTCGATGATGGCCGGCAAGTTGCGGTCAGGCAGCTCGATGACGTCGAAGCGCCCCTCCCACCA
>CAZNZH010000126.1:0-10389 GCA_964577445.1 uncultured Myxococcales bacterium | reverse complement strand
CCAGACCACGGGGTACTCGGCGCGGTAGCGGTGGGCGTACTCGGCGGCGAAGGCGGTCTTGCCCTCCCCTCCCGCGCCGCCCTGCCCCTCGATAATGACGCCGCGGCGGCCGGCCGCGATGAGCGCTCGCAGGGCCGCGAACTGTGAGTCGCGGCCTACGAAATCGGGGTCGCGGGGCGCGCGCAGGTTACTCAGCGAACCGACGGCGCGGGGCCACGGTGCGGGGGCCTTGCGTGGTGGGCCCCCGGCCTCCGTCCGCCCGCTCAGACCCGCGCCAGACTGCCGGCGCAGGCGACCGAGCACGTGCTGGCGGGCGCTCTCCTCGTCGTGGTCGAACAGGTGGATACAGCTCGCGCCCTCGAACTGCTCATAGTCCCAGCTCGGGTCGACGCTGACCGCCGCCAGCACCGTCTGCGCGGCTTCGGGGTCCGCGTACAGCCGCTGCTGCCATTTCGGGACGCAGAACGTGTCGCGCACATAGTCGCGAGAGATCAGCGCGATGACGCGTTCGGCGCGCTCGAAGGCGGCGTCGAGGTCCAGCACGCAGCCGCCCCGCAGATGGAACTGCCAGCCCGCGCTGAGCTGGGTGAACCCGGCGTCCTCAAGCACGTCCGCCAGCCACCGCGCCCACGCCGCGTCGGACGTGGCGTAGCTGATCAGGAAGTCGGCGCGGGCGTTGGGCGTGACCATCGATCGGCACGCTAGCACGAGCCGCGCGGGGGCGCCGCACGCGGCCGACGGGCTCGCGATTCGTCAGTCGTCGCCTTGGGATTCGAGGGCCTTCCGCGTGACCATGGCGGCGATGAGGATGGGGTCATAGACCGGCGCGAAGGGCGGGGCGTAGGCGAGATCGAGGGACTCGACCTGCTCGACGGTCATCTCGGCGTGCAGGGCCGTGGCGAGGGTGTCGATGCGGCCGGCGACGCCTTCTCGACCCGCCATCTGGGCGCCGAGGAGGAGCCCGGTCTCCGTCTCGGCAAAGAGCACGGTCGTGACCTCCGACCCGCCCGGGTAACTGCCGGCGCGGCTGGGTTGGCTCGACGGGGCCGCGACGGCCTCGATGCCGAGCTCGTCGATGTCGCGCTGCCCCAGGCCCGTCCGGCCCACTTCGAGGCCGAACACCTTGAAGGCCGCCGTCCCGACGATGCCCCCGAAGGTCTCGGCGGCGCCGGTGGCGTTGGCCCCGGCGACCTTGCCCTGCTTGTTGGCGGTCGTCCCCAGCGGGACCCACACCGGCCTGCGGCTGACCAGGTGATGGGCTTCGGCGCAGTCACCGGCGGCGTAGACGTCGGGCGCGCTGGTCAGCATGTGCGCGTTGACGGCGATCGCCCCGCTCTCGCCGAGCGTGATACCGGCCGCCTCGGCGAGGGCCGTGCTGGGTTTGATGCCCACGGCGACCAGGATGAGCTCGGCGTCGTAGCGGCCTCTGTCGGTCACCAGCGTCAGCGTGGCGCCGTCGCGCTCGATCCCGACCGCCGTGGCGCTGGTCTGGACGTTGACGCCGTTCGCCTCCAGCTCGGCCAACACCGCGGCGGCGATCTTCGGGTGAAAACCGGGCACGACCTGATCGGCCATCTCGACGATGGTCACCTCGAGCCCGCGCGTCGTCAGCGACTCCGCCATCTCCATGCCGATGTAGCCGGCGCCCAGGATCACCGCGCGGCGAGGGGACTTCGCGTCCAGGAACTCCCGCATGGCCCCGCCGTCGTCCAGGGTCCGCAGCGGCAGCACCCCCGGCTCGTCGATGCCGGGCAGCTTCAGCCGCACCGCGTGGGCGCCCGTCGCGATGACCAAGCGGTCCCAGCCCAGCTCGTAGGTCGCGTCCGCCACGCGGTCGCGCACCTCCAACGTCTTTGCGTCCGTGTCGATCGCCAGCACCTCGTGGTGCGTCCGCAGGTCGATGCCGCGCTTTTTGCGGAAGGTGTCGACGCTCATCACCACCAGGTCCTCGATGGAGAGCTCGGGGTCCTCGATGTTGTACGGCATCCCGCACGCCCCGTAGCTGACGTGCTCGCCGCGCTCCAGCGCGATGACCTCGGCGTCGGGCATGCGCCGCTTCGCCTGACTCGCCGCGCTCATGCCGGCCGCGACCCCTCCGATGATGACGATCCGCACCACGCCCCCCTCTGAATCACTTACCGAACAACCGCTTCAACCAGCCACCACCATCGGCCGTCGCGCCGGGCCGTCCCGCCGCCTTCAGCTCGGCGCATCGGCACCGGTCTTGCTTCGGCACGTCGCCCAACACCTGCTCGACGTGCGCGCCACACCCGGCGAACGTGGGCTTTTTGCATCGCGAGCAGGTCACTCGTCTACACACGGCTTCCTCCAAATCACAAGGCCGCACCGAGTGAATCGCCAGACGCGACCGCCGCCGGGCCCTCGCGTCCGAGTGAGAGCCACGGCGACGGGAAAGGGTTCACGCACCCGCCCAAGCTCTCAGGGCGGCGTGGGCGACACCACCAAGCGGCCGACGAGATCGGGGTTGAACGACAGGTCGGGGTCGGAGCCCGAGCCGTCGCGATCGCAGTAGGTGAAGTTCAGCCCACCGTCGATGCTGAATCGGTATCCCACATAGTAGGTCGTCTTGGTTGTGACCTGTGGCGCCGTGAAGGACGCCTTGTAGTTGGCGTCGCTGCCCACGTTGCTGACGTAGTCCGCGGGGCTGAAGATCCAGCCGCTCTGGGTGGACGGGTCGACGCCGTCGGGGCCGTAGCCGAACTCGGCGATGAGGGTTGGCGATGGTGCCGGCCCGTCGGTCACCCCCGCTTCGCGCACCACGGCCGTCATGGCCTCGGTGAGCTGGCCGGACGACGCGTTGATGGTGGTGGGCGGGAGCAGCTCGCAGAAGTCGATCTCGCCGGCCACGCCGGTCTCGTTGAGGACGCCGGTGTAGACCCAGGAGGTGCTGGCGACTCCAGCCCCGAGCGCGACCGGGTTGGTGAAGAGCGCCTCTCCGAAGCTGGACGCGCCGTCGTTGGCCAGCGCCACGCAGGTCCAGGTGACGGCCCCACGCCCGAGATCGGCGGCGTCTTGGGGGGTGCAGGTGCTCCCGCTGACCCCACCGAATTCGCTGGTGACGGCGATGTTGTCGGAGTCCCCGTCCACGCCAGCGAGCCGCGCCAGGTCGAACGACACCAAGCGAACCGGCGTGACCTTGCCTGCCAAGCCGTTATCGGGGGTCAGCGAGAGCACCACCGGCACGACGGGGGCGTTGGCCTCGCCCGGCGACGGCGTCGGGTCGAGGTGGAAGTCGGTCGCGTTGTCGTCGGTGTCGGTGCTGTGCTCGTCACGCGCGATGGAGATCGACAGACCCAGCGGGTCCGCGTCCGGGGCCGGGTTCCCTTCCGAGACGCTGCCGGCGGCGGTGCCGTAGCCCACCCTGTCCATGGCGGTGCCGTCAGGCAGGAGCAGCCAGATCGCGTCGTTGGGGCCGTTTTGCGGGTCACCGTCGCCGACGACCAGATCGGCGTTGGCGACGCTGGTCGTGCCGCCGTCGCCGTCGCCGTCGGCGATGACGAAGAACCCGTCAAGGGGCATGCGGCGGGCCCCGAGGGTCACGTTGGGCGGCTGCGTGGCGCCGGTGGAGCCCATGCCGCGTACGCGCAGCCCCTGTAGCAGCCCGCCGCCGGGCCCGGCCAGCTCGACGAAGACGCGCCCCTCATCGGCGCCACCGAAGATGGGGTGCGAGAAGTCGTAGAGCACCTCGTTGACCGTGAACTGCGCGCAGAGATGGTTGGGGCTGCCCAAGCTGTCGGCGACCTGGTCGCTCAAGCACCACTTGGTGAGCTCGTCGTTCGCGTCCGCGTCCAGGGTGTCGGCGTCCAACTGGGTGGTCGCGCGCACGGCGAACGGCAGCGCGTTGAGCGGCGGCTCACCGCCCGCGTCGGTGAAGGGCGCCGACGTCTCCACGACGTCGACAAACTCGATGTCCGGTGGGTCACCCGGCACATAGCGAACGAGCGCGACGGTGAAGTCGGTGAAGTCGGCGCCCGCGCCGCGCAGGCGCTCCGGCTCGCCGGCGGCCCCCCACACGAAGGTAGCGCTGGCCGGGATGGTCGCCGCCTCCGCCGGGTTCGGGACGCCGTAGATGTACCCGCCCGGCTCGATGAGGATCTCGGTGCCCTGCTCGCCCAGGTAGTCGTTGACCGAGTAGAGCGGGAGCTCCGTGAGGTCCGAGGTCCACAGCATGAGCGTGCCGATGTTCACGCGCTCCGCCGTGGGGTTGAAGATCTCGATGGCGTCTTGGGCATTGTCTGCACCTTGGGACACGCGCAGCTCCGTGATGACCAGGTCGGTGGCCAAAAGCGACGGCGCGACACAGCCGAGGCTGGCGGCGCAGACCATGAGGTCCGGGCACTCCGAATCGACCGCGATGTGGCTTGGGACGCCCAGGTTGTCCGTGGTGTCGAGGCCCTCCAGACACAGGTCCTCGGTGCAGCCGACGCCGTCGTCGACCTCGGGCGCCGTCCCAGGCGCGCAGCCCGTGGCCGGATCGGCGCCCGGGTCGCCCGGGTCGCAGCTCTCGCTGCCGTTACAGAAGAGGCCGTCGAGGCAGCCCGCGTCGTCGTACTCCAAGGACGAGGTGCCGACGTTGTCGGTCAAGTCGGCGCCCTCATCGCAGCTCTCGACGGTGCACGTGAAGCCGTCGTCGGGCACGGGCGGCGCGCCTGGGACGCAGCCGGTCACCGGGTCCGCGTCCCCGTCCGCCGGATCGCAGAACTCCACGCCGTTACAGTACAAACCGTCGAGACACGCCGAGTCGTCAGCGCTGTTCGACACGACGCCCAGGTTATCGCTGACGTCGGTCCCCTCGTCGCACTCATCGATGGTGCAGCCGTAGCCGTCGTCGGCCGGTGGCGCTCCCGCCACGCAGCCGGTGGCGGCGTCGGCGCCCGCGTCGGCCGGGTCGCAGGTCTCGGCGCCGTTACAGAAGAGCCCATCCTGGCAGGTGACCGCGTTGGGCGCGTTGACGATGGCGCCGACGTTGTCGGCGGGGTCGAGGCCCTCATCGCAGGAGTCGTCGGTGCAGGCGACGCCGTCGTCGGGATCGGGGGCGACGCCCGCCGCGCAGCCCGTGGTGTTCGCGGCGGCCGCCGGGTCGCAGATCTCGGCGCCGTTACAGAACAAGCCGTCTTGGCAGTCCTCATGCTGGGGGTCGTGGGTCACCGTGCCCAGGTCGTCGGTGAGGTCGTCGCCCTCGTCGCACCCATCGATCGTGCAGTCCGCGGCGTCGTCCGTCTCCACCGGCGCGCCCGCGACGCAGCCCGTCGCGGGATCGGCGCCGCTGGCGAGCGGGTCGCAGACCTCGGCGCCGTTACAAAATAAGCCGTCCTGACACGGCGCGTCGTTGGGCGTGTGGGTGGCCGCGCCGGCGTCCTCGTCGCAAGCGTCGACCGTGCAGTCGATGCCGTCGTCCGGGTCGAAGGCCACGCCGGCCACGCAGCCGGTCAGCGGGTCGCTGGCGCCACCGGACGGGTCGCAGGTCTCGGCGCCGTCGCAGAAGAGCGCGTTATCGCAGAAGGCGTCGTTGGGCGCGTTGACGCTGGTGCCCGCGTCGTCGGTCAGGTCGACGCCCTCGTCGCAGGTGTCGTCGGTGCAGTCGATGCCGTCGCTGGGATCGGGCGGGTCGCCCGCCGCGCAGCCGGAGGCCGGGTCGGCGCCGGCGGCCAGCGGGTCGCAGAGCTCGCTGCCGTTACAGAAGAGCCCGTCCTGGCAGCTCAGGTGGTCGGGGACGTGGGTGATGTCGCCGAGGTCATCGGTGGTGTCCGCGCCCTCGTCGCAGCCGTCCGCGGTGCAGAGCGAGCCGTCGTCGATGACGGGCGAAACGCCCGCGACGCAGCCGGTGGTGGGGTCGGCACCCGCGTCGCTCGGATCGCAGGCCTCGGCGCCGTTGCAAAAGAGGCCGTCCTGACACGACGCGTCGACCGCGGCGTTGACGATCTCCCCGATGTCGTCGGTGGAGTCGACGCCCTCGTCGCAGGAGTCGACGGTGCAGGCGAAGCCGTCGTCGGTGTCGACGGGATCGGCGGCCAAGCAGCCCGTGGTGGCGTCAGCGCCCGCCGCGGTGGGGTCACAGGTCTCGGCACCATTGCAAAAGAGCCCGTCCTGGCACGCGGCATCCGATGGCGTATGTGTGATTTCACCCAGATCGTCCGCCGTGTCCGTCCCCTCGTCGCACTCGTCGATGGTGCAGTCCAAGCCGTCGCTCAGCTCCAGCGTCGTCGCCACGCAGCCCGTGCTGAGGTCGGCGCTGAGGTCCGTCGGGTCGCAGATCTCGCTGCCATTACAGAACAGGCCGTCCTGACAGATCGCGTCGACGGGGGTGTGCGACAGCTCGCCCTCATCGTCGGTGAGGTCGTCGCCCTCGACGCATTCGTCCAAGGTGCAGTCGATGCTGTCATCGGGGTCCAGGGCCTCGCCAGCGACGCAGCCGGTGCTGGGGTCGGCGGTGGGGTCGGCCGGCGCGCAGGTCTCGACGCCGTTACAGAAGAGGCCGTCTTGGCAGAGCACGTCGGCCGGCGCGTGGGTGACGACGCCGGTCGTCGGTTCGCAGGCGTCGACGGTGCAAGACACGGCGTCGTCGATGTCCACGGCGGTGTGGGTCACGGCCCCGGTCGCCGGGTCACAGGCGTCGGTCGTGCAGAGGTCGCCGTCGTCGATGGGGACGGGGGTGTTGACGCAGGCGCCCGACGAGCAGGTGTCGGTGGTGCAAAGGTCACCGTCGTCGCACTCGCTGGCGTCTTGGCAGCCCCCGTCGGTGTCGGTGTCGGCGCCGGTGTCCGCGTCCCCGACACCGTCGGCGTCTGCGTCCGCGTCCGCGCCTGTGTCCGCGTCGACATCCGCGTCCGCGTCCACTTCGGAGCCTCCGTCGGCGTCCGGCACGGCGTCCGCGTCCGAGACCGCATCCCCGTCGAAGGCCGCGTCCGCGTCGCCCGCGGCGTCGGCGGCGGCGGTGGCGTCGGCGTCGGCGTCGGCGATCGCGTCAGGCCCGGTGTCACCGCCCCCATCGCCCAGATCCGTCGCGATCGCGTCGCTGCCGCCATCGGTGTCGCCGCCGTTGTTGTTGGAGCCGCCACCGCAGCCCGCCAGCCACAGCCCCACCAGCGCCACACAGAAAATCCGTCCCACCATGAGTTCCCCCTCCGCGGCTCGCCACCGGTCGACGCGCCGAGGATATCGCAAAGGGGACGCGGGTAGCGAGCGGACAGGAGCGCCGGGGCCCAACCGCCCGCCCGATCGCGCACGGCCGCTGGGGACCTCGCGGCGCGAGGACCGTCAGAAGCGCGCGGTCGCCTCGAGCTTGACGCCTTCGAAATCGGGGAAGATCCGGCAGATGCCGCCCGCGCACTTCAGCCCGCCCTTGGACCGCCCGCCGAAGACGCGCACGAAGCTGCTCTGGTTGAAGCGGTACATGACCCACGCCCCCGGAAACACGGGGCTGCCCCGCCGCTCGTCGCTGGTCAGATAGTCCAGTTGGGCCGTAAACGCCCAGTGCGGCGTGAAATCCCAGGTGACGTAGGCGGTGCCCTCGACGAAGCGGTCGCGCGTGAGGCCGGCGTCGGGGTTCTTGTCGTGAAACTCGTGACTCCAATGGACCTGAAGATCGTGGCGCGCCCCCAGCAGCACGAACGCGTCGGCGTCGAGGTGCACCATCCGCAGGCCGACGTCCGAGCCGCTCGGCGCGTGCTCCAGGCGCGTCCCCGCCTGGAGCTGCACCCGATGGCCGCGGGCGTGTTTGAAGTCCCAGCCCGCATAGCCGTGCACCGTCGTGTGGTCCTGCTCGGGCGCGTCGACAAACCCCGCCAGGGACACGAAGACGTTCTGCCGGTGCCCACGGGCCGCCGGCGGGAGCCGGTAGTCCAAGCGGATGTGGGCGCCTGAGACGTCGGTGTTGTTGGCGACGCGCTGGCCCGCGCGCTCCAGGGTGGGCGGCGCGATGTAAGGGAAGGTCGTGGTGATACCGGACACCTGCGCGGTGCTGGGGTGGGGTGTCGAGGCCAGCTCGAACTCGTCGTAGTGCTTGGCCTCGACCAGCAGGGTCACCGGCCCGGCGTACACCGACGCCGACCCATAGAGCGCGTAGCCGTGCTCCTCATGGTCCACCCTGCCCGAGAGCGCCTCGCGGCTCGACCGGTTCGTGAGGTAGTCGAACTCGGCGTACAGCGAGACGCGCTCGCCCAGCGACAGGGCCTCAAACGAGCCACCGAGGATCCACGAGCGGATGAAGCGCTCGCCCGAGATCGGCCGCGGGTCCAGATCGTCGCGCGCCAGCACGTCGAAGGGCTCAACGAGCGCTCGGCTGACCGGCGAGTGGCGTCGCTCGATGTCCACCCCGTGCAGGGCGAACCGCAGCTTCGGGGTCGGGCTGTACTCGAGCCGCCCCGAGGCCACGAGGTCGTGGGGGTCAGGCACGCGTTTTTCATCGACGTTGTCGACGTTCGCGACGTTCGTGACGCCCGCGTCGAGGCGCGCGGCGAGCTTGGCCGACCGGAACCCGGCGTGGGCGCCGCGCAGCGTCACGTCGAAGCCGACCTCGTCGACCTTTCGCAGCGCCAGCGCCATGCCGCGGCCCAACGCCACGTAATCGTCGCCGGCCGTCAGGGTGAAGCCGCCCTTTCGCGCCGTGAAGTACAGCTCTTCGATGCGCAGGTCGTTTTGATACTGGCCGCTGGGCGGGTTGGGAAACCACGCCCCGTCCAGGCGAAGGCCGGCGCTCAGCCAGCCGGCGCGCAGCCGCAAATTCAGGCGGTTACGCAGGTCGAAGACGTTGTCCGGGTCCACGGCGAGCGCTGGGTCATCGAGCCGGGTGTGGAAGTCGACAAAGAGGCTCTCGGTCACGTCCAGCACGATGGGCGCGCCGTCTTTGCGGGTCCCCAAGGTGATGGCGCTCGCGGGGGCGCTGACCAGGGCCGCGGCGGTGGCGAGGGTGAGGGCCAGGACGGTCGAGCGGCGCGCGGCGAGCAAGGCTTAGCGGCCTGCGGCCAACAGGCGCGCGACCTCGGCCTCGAGGCGGGCGGCCTCCGAGAGTTGGAAGCCCTCGATGGTCCGCGCGACGCGGCCGTCGCGGCCGATGAGCACCGTGAACGGCGCGGCGGCGCGCGGGTTCCACGCGACCGTGATGGTCGAGTCCTGGTCGATGGCGACGGGGAAGGTGTAGCCGCGGGACTTGATGTAGGGCGCGACCTCGGCCCAGGTCTCAGGCCCGTCCAGGTTCACGGACAGCACGGCGAGCCCGTCGTTTGCCCAGCGCTCGTGCATGCGTTGGAGGTACGGCATCTCGGTCTTGCACGGCTCGCAGAAGGTGCCCCAGAAGCTCAGGAGCACGACGTCGCGGCCCAGATGGTCGGCCAGGGCGAAGCGGCGGCCGTCGATGTCGGTGACCGCGAAGGTGGCGGACGGGCCGACCTTGGGGCCGGAGGTCGCGTCGGGGCTGGCCGGCGACGTCGCGGCGCCCCCGTCGCCCGAGGCCTCGCCGCGGCGCTGCGACTCGGTCGAACCGCAGCCCAGGGCCCAGGCCACCCATGCCAGCGAGCCCACCGAGGCCACGACGATGAGAGCCCGCGCGATCATGGCAACCAATCCGCGATGCGGTCGCCGATGTTGTCGGGGAGCTCACCGACCTTGCGAAAGCGGATGGTCCCGTCGCGAGTCACGATGAGGTGAACCGGCAAGGTGCCGCCGACCGCCTCGCCGAAGTGCTGCGCCACCATGCGCTGCTCCGGGTCGACGAAGATGGGGAAGCGCGCGCCGATGTCGACACCCCACGCCCGACACAGCGCGGCGGTCGGCGGCTGGTTCGGCTCCTGCTCGACGAGGATCTGCGCGACCCCGACGCGGCCGCCGGTGAAGCGGTCGACCACCTTCGCGTTGATGAGGGGCGCCTCCTTCGCGCAGTTGGTGCACCACTTGGCGCCGAACGTGATGTAGACCACGTCGTAGCTGGCGATCCACGCGCTGAGATCGAGGGCTTCCAAGTCCGGTGGCGGGACGTCGCAGCTCGAGATCGTCGCCGCCGGCATCGGGTCGCCGAGATCAGGCGGCGTAAAGCCCGCCACGCCAGCCGTCCCGCCGTCGCAGCTCGCGGCGAGCAGCGAGCTCGCCAGCAACGCCGCCGCGGTGACGCGCGCAGTTCGCAACCTCATCCAGCCCTCTCGTGTTCTGATGCCGACGCAGCGCGACCACGGACGCAGCCTGCCACACTCCGTTTGCGTATGCTTGTGCGCGGACCGAGATGACGATGCCCGAACCGGAGCCCCCCCCCGTGAGTCCCATGCCTCGTATGTTCGCGCTCGCCGCAGCCGCCGTGGTCGCGCTCGCCGTGGTGGGGGTGGTGCTGGCGGCGACGTGGCCTCCGTTTGGTCGTTGGTCGTTGGGCCTCGAGACGGT
>CAZNZH010000125.1:0-10422 GCA_964577445.1 uncultured Myxococcales bacterium | reverse complement strand
CGGCCGCGGCCGCGATGCTCGGCGTCCTCGGCGTCTACGTCGTGCTGCGCCGCATGGTGTTTTTGAGCGCCGCCATCTCCCAGGCCGCCGGGCTCGGCGTGGCGCTGGCTTACCTGGGCGCCGTGAGCCTCGGCCTCACGGGCCCGTGGGCCTCGCCCACCCTGGGTGCGGCGCTCCTGACGCTCGGGGCCACCGCGCTCATCGCCGCCGACCGCTCCGCCACCAGCGCCCGGCGCGACGCGCTCATCGGCGTGGTCTACCTCGTCAGCTCCGCCGCCATGCTGGCCATCGGCACGCGCATCGTCGAGGAGATCCACGAGATCGACGCCCTGATCTTCGGCAGCGCCGTCGCGGTCTCCGACGCCGACCTCCACCTCGTGGCGGCCACGGCCGCCGCGGTGCTGCTGGTCCACGCCGCGGCCTGGCGCGGGTTCGCGGCGGCGTCCTTCGACCCGGACGGCGCCAAGGTGCGCGGCCTCCCGGTGCGCGCGCTTGAGCTCGCCCTCTTCGTGACCCTGGCCATCGCGGTCTCCGTGTCGACGCGCGTGCTGGGTGCTCTGCCGACCTTCGCGTTCAGCGTCCTGCCCGCGCTGGCCGCGGTCCGCCTCGCCCCGAACCTGCCGGCAGCGCTCGCCCTGGGCGGCCTCTTCGGCGCGCTCTCCGGCGGCTTGGGCTACGTCGCCGCCTTCCTCTACGACCTCCCCGTCGGCGCGGCCCAGACGCTGCTCGCCGCGTCCCTCGTCGCCCTCGCCGAGCCGGGCGCGCGCCTGCTTCGCCGCCTGCCGGCTCAGGGCGATTCGCCAAACCGGTAGGCGGATCCTGCCGAAAAGACGAGGGCGGCGTAGGGGTCGCGCCTGACGCCGGCGAGGCCTCCGCGGGGCTCAGCCGGACCGGCCCAACCACCCCTTCCTCCAGAAAAAGACCAGGAAGCCGACGGTGACGGCGCCCATCATGGCCAGCGCGAAGGGGTAGCCATAAAACCAGTGTAATTCCGGCATGTTATAGCGCGATATCCCGGTGTCGAAGTTCATGCCGTAGACCCCGGCGATGAAACCGAGGGGCATGAAGATGGTGGCGATCATCGTCAGCACCTTCATGACCTCGTTGAGGCGCTGGCTGCTGACGGAGAGGTGGACCTCCATGAGGCTGGTGCCCAGGTCGCGGTAGTTCTCCGAGAGGTCGACCACGCGCACCGCGTGATCCTCGCAGTCGCGCAGGTACAGCCGCGTGTCCTCGTGAATCAGCGCCACGTCGGGCCGCTGCATGGCGTGCACCGTGTCGCGCATCGGCCACGCGTAACGGCGGAACTGGAGGAGATCGCGGCGCACGTCCATCAGGCGCTCGACGATCTGATCGGGCGCCCCGCGGAGGACCTCGTTTTCCAGGTCGTCGAGGCGGTCGCCGAAGGCCTCGATGACGGGGAAGTAGGAGTCGACGATCGCGTCCATCAGCGAGTAGGCGAGGTAGTCGGGGCCTGCCCGCCGGATACGCCCGCGGGCGGTGCGGATGCGGTCGCGCACGGCCTCAAAGCAGTCGCCCGGGCTCTCCTGGAAGGTCACGACGAAGTTCGAGCCCAAGAAGATGCTGACCTGCTCGGTCTCGAGCCTGTCGCCGAGCCGCAGCAGGCGCGTGACGATGAACTGCGCCTTTTCGTACGACTCCATCTTCGGTCGCTGATAGACGTTGACCACGTCCTCGAGGGCGAGCGGGTGCAGCTCGAAGAGCTCGCCGATGTGCGTCAGCGCCGCCGCGTCACCGAGGCCCACCACGTCGACCCAGGTGACCGGCGACCTCCCGAGCAGCCCCGCGAGCTCGCGGGCGTCCGCGACCGCGTGGGACTCGATGTGATCTTCGCCATAGCGGATGACCCGCACCTCGGTCTTGTGCGACTCGGGGTCGACCTGGAGGGTCCCCGGCGCCTGCCCGATATTTGCGCCCATCCGGCGCGACGGGCGGCCCTTGTGGCGGTGCTTCTTTTCCCGCTTCGCCATCGCGCGCTCCTTGTGTGTTCGAGGCTGCTCAAGGCCCCTCGTGCCACCGCAGCCTCACATCCGCGGGCCGGCTTGTCGACGGGCTTGGCTTCCCCGGCGGAGTGGGCGAACGTGGCCCGCGTGCCACCCCACCGGAGAGCCGCGCTGTGAAGATCGCTCTGATTGGCCTGCCGTCTGCCGATGCCACCGCCCAAGCTCCCGATCGCCCGGGCGCGCCTGAGGCCACCCAGCTCGACCGGTTGATCCAGGATCTCGAGCGGCTGGGCCACGAGGTCCAGCGCGCCAGCCGCCTCGAGACCGGCGCCGGCGCTCCCGACGTCACCCTGGTCGCGGGCGGCCTCGCCGCGGCGCCAGCCCTGCTCGCAGGCCAGCCGGTGCGCGTCGGCCTGGCCTTCAACCTCAAGCGCGTCAAGCCCAGCGTCCACACCGGCGAAGACGACGAGGCCGAGTTCGACGGCCCGGAGACCGTCGAGGCCATCCGCGCCGCCCTGGCGTCCTTCGGCCACGAGGTCATCCTCCTCGAGGCGCGCCCCGACTTCCTCGAGCGCATCGGCCCGGCCCGCTGCGACGTGGTCTTCAACATCGCCGAGGGCCTGCGCGGTCGCAGCCGCGAGTCGGTCATCCCCGCCGTCCTCGAGCTGCTCGACATCCCCTACACCGGCTCCGACCCCGCCACCATGTCCCTGGCGCTGGACAAGGGCCTCGCCAAGCGCGTCGTCCGCAGCGCCGGCGTCCCCACCGCCGCCTTCGCGTCCTTGTGGAGCCCGGACGACCCGCTGCCGCCCGGCCTCGACTTCCCCCTCATCGTCAAGCCCGTCGCCGAGGGCAGCTCCAAGGGCGTGCTCGGCAACAGCGTCGTCACCGATCGCGCCGGCCTCGAGGCCGCCATCCGCGCCTGCGTCGAGCGCTACGATCAGCCAGCGCTCGTCGAGGCGTTCCTCTCGGGACGCGAGTTCACCGTCGGCCTGCTGGGCGGCGCCGACCCCATGGTCCTGCCGCCGATGGAGATCGTCTTCACCGCGCCCGACGACCCGCACCCGACCTACACCTTCGCCGACAAGCAGACCGACGCCCCGCCCATCCGCTTCGAGGTGCCCGCCAAGGTCGACGACGCCTTGGCCGCCGAGATCCGCACCGTCGCCCTCGGCGCCTGGCACGCCCTGGGCTGCCGCGACGTCTCCCGCATCGACGTGCGCTGCGACAGCGCCGGTCGCGTGAACTTCATCGAGTGCAACCCGCTGCCCGGCCTCACCCCGGGCTTCTCCGACCTGTGTCTTATCGCACAGGCCGCCGGCATCGGCTACGAGGAGCTCATCGGCCGCATCCTCGCGCCCGCCCTCGCCCGCAGCACCGCCGCCCGCCTCGCCGCCGCCCGCGTCACCGACCGCCCGGCGGCCGAGTAGCCTCATGGCAGCGGACACCCTCGTGGACGGCGCGCCCCGCCGTCGCTTGCGTGAGCTGGGCGTGACCATCGGGCGCTTGGAGCCCGGCCCCCTCAACGCCATCACCGACGTCGCCGGCGTCCGCGTCGGCCACACCACTCTCATCGAGGGGCGGGGCCCGCTCCGCGTCGGCGAGGGCCCGGTCCGCACCGGCGTGACGGCCATCCTGCCCAACGACGGCAACATCTTCCACGAGCGCCTCATCGCCGGCAGCTACGTCCTCAACGGCGCCGGCGAGCTGTCCGGCCTCATGCAGGTCGACGAGTGGGGCCTCATCGAGTCGCCTATCCTGCTGACCAACACCCACAGCGTCGGCGCCGTGGCCGATGGCGCCGTCCGCCACATGATGGCCGCGACCCCAGCCATCGGCGTCGACGAGGACGTGGTCATCCCGCTCGTCGGCGAGTGCGACGATTCATTCTTGAATGATATCGCAGGGATGCACGTTTGCGCCGAGCACGTCGCCGCGGCGATCGGCGGCGCGACGAGCGGGCCGGTCACCGAGGGCTGCGTCGGCGGCGGCACCGGCATGATCGCCTTCGACTTCAAAAGCGGCATCGGCACCGCGTCGCGGCGGCTCTCGCCTCTGCACGGCGGCTACACCGTCGGCGTGCTGGTCCAGAGCAACCTCGGCCGCATGGAGGATCTGCGCGTCGACGGCGCGCCGGTGGGCCAGCTCCTCTCGCCGCTCTACACCCACCACATCCGCCGCCGCACGGTCTACGGCAGCGCCATCGTCGTGCTCGCCACCGACGCGCCCATGACCACCGACCAGCTCGTGCGCCTGGCCCGCCGCGCCGCCCTCGGCCTCGGGCGCGTCGGCTCCTACGCGGCCCACGGCTCCGGCGAGATCGTCTTGGCCTTCTCGACCGCCAACCGTATCCCCCGCGTCGCGCCGAGGCTGACCTATCACATCGAGATGCTCGCCCCGACCCGCATCGACCCCTTCTTTCAGGCCGCCATCGAGTGCACCGAGGAGGCGGTCCTCAACGCGCTCTGTATGGCCACCACCCTCGACGGCGTCGACGGCCGCGTCAGCCCGGCCATCCCGCTGGACGCGATGGTCGAGGCCCTCAGGCGCCCGCGGGTCTGACGCCCGCGGGTGTGACCGGCCCTCGCCCGGCCCGCGCCTCGAGATAGGCCCAGATCGCGTCGGCGAAGGACACGCCGCAGAAGCGGTCGGCGTCGTGGAGCCCCCCCGGGCTGAAGACGTTGACCTCGACGACCCGGTCCCCGACAAAATCGAGGCCGGCCAGCTCCACGCCGCGCCGCATCAGCGCCGCCGCGATGCGCCGCGCCGCGTCGAGCATCTCGCCGGTAGGCACCGCGGGTTGGGCTGCGCCGCCTGAAGACACGTTGCTGCGGAAGGCCCCCGGCGCCGGCGCGCGCCTGACCGCGGCGAACCTGCCGTCGACCTCGAGGGGCCGCCCGCCGAGCACGATCAGCCGCACGTCGCCGGCGGGCGCCTCGGGCAGATAATCCTGCGCGACCGCGTACCCCGTGCGGGTCAGCACGTCGATGATCTGCGCGAGGTTCGGGTCGCCCGACGGCTCGACCCGAAAGACGTCGCGGCCCTGGGTCCCCACCAGGGGCTTGAGCACCACGGGGCCGGGGGCGGCGTGCACGAAGGCCGCCAGCTCCGCCGGGTGCGACGACACGAGGCTACGCGGGCGGGTGTCCGGCGGCAGCTCCACCGTGAAGAGCTTGGTCGCCGTGTGGGTCAGGCCATCGGGCGAGTTGATGACCGCGACGCCGCGGTCGGCGCACAGGCGCAGCACGGTCAGCGCGGTGTCGTGCAGGCCCTGGCGCGCCGTGTCTCGGCCCGGGCTTGAGCGGACGAAGATCAGGTCCAGCGACCCGAGGTCGGTGCGGGTGGGGGTCGCTTTTTGTAAGGCGGCGACGAGGTTTTCTTCGGTGGCGGCGGCGTCGGCGGGCGAGGTCACGGTGCGCGCCGTGAGGGCCCCGTCGGGCGTCACCGAGAGATCGGCGACGCCGAAGACGTGGAGGTCGTGGCCGCGTCGCGCGGCGGCCTTGGCCAGGAGCGCTGTGGTCTGTAGCGCCCGGATCTCGGGCGGGCGATTGACCAGCAGGCCGACCTTCACGGTCCGCCCAGGGCGTCGAAGTCGTCGGGGCGGACGGGGTCTTCGGAGTCGAGGATGCCCAGGTGCAGGATGCGCGCGCCGCTGGGGCCGACGGGGTTGACGCTCTTGCCGATGACGACGCCGGCTTCGGGCGCGCGGTACTCGGAGATGGGGTCGCCGAAGATGTCGCAGAGGCGCGCCACCACGTCGCCCTCCGACACGTGCTCGGTCAGGGACGGCAGCACGTCGAGCAGCCCGCCGCGATCGGTGTAAAGCCAGCGGCTCCGGCTGCAGACCACCGGCGGCGCGCCGGCGACGACGTGGGGCCGGCGCACCATGCCCAGCTCGCCCATGACGCGCCGAACCCCGATGAGGGACAGGCGGATGTGCTCGGGCTGAAAGCGCTGCGGGTTGCCGATCTCGAGGGTGACCGCGGGGATCTCGAGATCTTCGGCCGCGGCGCGCAGGGTGCCGTCTTTGGCGGCGTTGTGCAGGATGATCTGGGGCCGCAGCAGGTGGGCGATGGAGGCCGAGTCGGGGTTGTCCATGTCCGAGCGCGCGTAGAGGCTGTTGTGACGCCCCGTGCTGGCGGTGTGGAGGTCGATGAGCACGTTCATGTGCCGCACGACGCGGTCGACGATGCGCCAGGCGTAGACTTGGGGTTCGTTGCCGTGCTCGACGCCGGGCATGATGCCGTTGAGGTCGGTGCCGTCGGCGAACCGGCGCTCGTTCATGTGAAAGCCGGGCACGTTGACGATGAGGACCGCCACCACGGCGCCGCGCAGCGGCTTGTCCGCCAACCAGCGAAAGAGCCCGTGTATCACCGGGATCCCGTTGATCTCGTTGCCGTGCAGCGCCGCCGTCAGGCCCAAGACCGGGCCTGGGCGTTCGCCCTTGAGGGCGAGGATGGGCACGCGCACGGGCAAGCCGGCGCCGTCCTCGACGATGTCGAGCAGGAGGCGCTGCGGCTTGTGAGACGCGGGCAGGGCGGCCATGTCGAGGGCCGCGATGATCTTCGGAGACTTGGACACGGGCCCCCCAGCTCGGGCCGGCGACAGCCCGTCGTGGTCCGGGCGTAGGAAGCGGGCGCCGCAGTGCTGTAAGCTACACGAGCGCGCGGGGCTGGCCAATTCGGTGAGCGCTCCCGCGCTCGTCTCCCGGGGAGCTCCTATGCAGACCACGGTCTCTTCTGAGGATCTCCGGCGGCGCGTCGCTGAGCGGGTGGCCCCCCGGAGCTTTGTGGCAGCGCAGCATTTCTACCCGAAGGTCGCCGCGGCCGAGCTGCACCCGGTCGTGGCGTTCTTCTTGGGCCTCTCGCCCGAGCGCCTCGCCAGCCGCTACTGCCATCTGCAGCCGCAGGTGGACCGGGCGGCCCTCGATGGCGTCCTTCGCGCACGCACAGAGCACCTCGTGTGGGCGGGCGCGGACCTATTCTACGCGGTCAATGACGCCGGTGTGCGTCGCATGATCGTCGTCGAGACCAACTCCTGCCCGTCGGGCAACAAGTCGATGCCGCTGTGGGACGGCGGCTCCGAGCAAGGTGGCTACCGGCGGCTGCTCGAGCGGTGCGTCATCCCGCACCTGAGCGACCCGGCGCTCCCCGCGGGCGGGCTGGCGGTCGTGTATGACAAAAACCACACCGAGGCCTCGGGCTACGCGGCGGCCATGGCGGACCTGACCGGCGAGGAGGTCCTGCTGGCGCCCATGGCGGCCGACCGCCCCGACGGGCCGACGCGATTTCGCGATGGCGTGCTCGAGGTGCGCGACGACTCGGACGCCTGGAGGCCGATTCGACTCGCGCTGCGCTACGTCACCCAGCGCCCGTGGACGCGCATCCCGGTGCGCACGCAGACGCGTGTCCTCAACCCGGTGATCGCGTGTCTCGCCGGGGGTCGCAACAAGCGGGTGGCCGCCGCCGCGTATGAGTCGCTGAACGCGGAGCTGGCGAGCGCGGGCCTGGAGATTCGCACCCCCGAGACCCTCTGCGACGTGCGCCTTGAGGACGTCCCGGCCCAGGTCGAGCGGCTCGGCGGCTGGGCGGTCGTGAAGGACCCGTACGGCAACGCGGGTGCTGGCGTCTGGACCATCACCAGCGCCTCCGATCTCGCCGGCTTCATCAACGCTCCGCACCGGTATGAGCGCTTCATCGTCCAGGGCCTGGTCGGCAACGCCCACTGGACCTCGGGCGGCGCGGGGAGCCGCTACCACCACGTCGGGACGGTCCCCGACCACCGCGGCGACATCTTCGTGGCGGACCTGCGCGTCATGGTCTGCTCTGGCCCCGGCGGGTTCGCGCCGGTGGCCATCTACGCCCGCCGCGCCCGGCAGCCGCTGCCTGAGGCCCTCGAGCCTGGCGCGCCCTCGTGGCCCATTTTGGGCACCAACCTCTCGGTCCCGACCGCGGGCGGCGGGTGTGCCGCCGACACCGATCGCCTCGTGGTCATGGACGCGGAGGGCTTCAACGGGCTGGGGCTGGGGCTCGACGATCTCATCGAGGCCTACGTCCAGACCGCGCTGTCCATACTCGCCATCGATCGGATGGCCACCCACCTGCTCGAGCCCGACGGCGAGCTCGATCGCGAGCGCTTCGCTCGGATCGACCGAGATCCGAGCCTCATCGGCGAGCTGCGCGACCGCGCCCCGCGGTGACGGGTTGGCGGGCGTGGGCCGTCGCGACGGCGGGGGCGAAGACCACCTCGCGGTCGGGTCCCCCGCGTCGGGTCGGCGTCAGGAGGGCAGGGCGGCCCGCTTGGCGTCGGGGCGCGGCACGACGTCGGCGGGTGCGAGCGGGCCTTCGCGCTTCAGCACCCAGAAGTCGCGCAGCGGGACCGCGATGGACCCGAACTTGAAGATCTCCCAGCCCAGCAGCAGCTCGCTGCTCCCTGGGTTCACGCTGACGAGGGGGCAGTAGCCGTTGCGCGCCGGGACCTCGTAGAAGGCGTTGCCGGCGACGCGGTAGTCCAGGTAGTGCTCGCCGGTCCAGCCGCGCGGGAACGGGAGGCCGCGGGCCGAGCGGACCTCATAGTGGCCGAAGCTCAGCGCGCGCCCGTCGCGGCCGCGCCTCGGCTCCGGCGGCGTGTCCCAGCCGGTCTGCTGCACCTTCACGTTCCAGCCACGGAGCACGCCGGTCGCCGGGTCGCGGTGGAAGGTCTTGCGAAACGACTTCCAGAAAATCTTGTGAAAAATCGCAGGCATCGACAGGTCGATCCCCGTGTAGGTCGTGTCCGCGAGCGCCTCCAGATCGAGGGGCGCGGCGGCCCAAACGAGGTCGAAGAGCGCGCCTTGGGACATCGCGAGCAGGGCGTCGAGAGAGATGGTCATGGGCAGGTCCTGGTCCTGAGGCAGGCATCAGCGGAACAGGCGTCTGACGCACTCAGTCGTCGCCGCGGCGCTTCATCGCCAAAAGCTCCGCGCGAAGCGCCGCAAGCTCGCGCTCGGCGGCGTCGCCTCGCTGCGCCTCAACCTCGGCACGCTGCGCCGCAAGCTCAGCGCGCCGCGCCTCAGCCTCGGCACGCCGCGCCTCAGCCTCGGCACGCTGCGCCTCAGCCTCGGCACGCTGCGCCTCATGCTCCGCCCGCTGCGCCGCAAGCTCCAGCGCCGTCGGCACCAGCGACTGGCCGCCGGCGTCGTAGGCGAGGCGAATGAAGCGGAAGCGCTCCGAAGGCGCGAACAGGAACGCGGCGCCTAACACCTCGCTCCACACGGGCCCAGCACCCGCCGCCACGCGGACGAAGAGCCCGTCGCCCGCGCGCCGATAGACCTGAAAAGGCACCCGGTTCGAGCTGCGATTGAGCGCGTCGGGGTCGCAGATCACCAGCTCGTCCACGCCCAGCCGGTCGTACTTCTCGGGCGCCAGCGCGTAGTCTTTTTTCCAGTCCCCGCTGACGATCTCGACCGCGATCGACGGCGGATTGACGCCATCGCGCCAAGTCTCAAACGACTTCGGCATCGGATCGGGGCAATCGGGCAGCAGGAACACGTCCGGCGACAGGCGAACGAGCGGCTCGGCCTCCATCCAGCCAAAGAACGCGTCGCTGCCAGCGTAGACATCCACCCAGCCGCGCTCGGCGACCAGGGACTGAAATACAGCGAGGAGGAGGCGAATGATCTCCCCCTGTTCGGGGGACTCACCCACATCTTCCTCATCCGTCAGATACCAGCTCGACCAGTCGATGGCCGTCCGGCGCAGCGCCTCGGTCGGCTCGCGCACCACGGTGAGCACGCACGGCGGGCGGCGAGGGGGCGCGGGGACGAGCGGACTGGGCGAGCGGGGGTCGGTTGCGGCCATGGGTCCATCTTAGTGAATCCAGCGCGCGGAGGCGAGCGTGACGCCCGCCGCCTCCGCGCGGGATAGGCGCGCGGAATAGGCGCGTCCGAGCCTGTCCTCGTGGGGCGATCGGGCCAACTTCGACGGTGTAGCGGAGCGTGGCCTGACCCGAATGGGCGGTGGTGAACCGTCAAAACCGTGTACTATGTGCGGGCAAGAGCAATGTCTGCGCTTGGCCGGATGGCTCGCCAGCGAGGCCCATCCGGCTCTGCCACGCGCTCGCCGGCGAGCAGAACGCTCGCTTTTCGGCGGTCGCCGGTTGAACACGATCCCGCCGAGCTCACGACGACCTGCTCGCACGCCACCGGGCCGGACACGCCCCGCCCCTGCCCATCGACATCTCCAGGAGTCACAGCCATGGCCGACCCAACCAAGCCCACCACGACGGACGCCGGTATCCCGGTCGCGAGCGATGAGCACTCGCTCACCATCGGCGCGGATGGTCCGATCGTCCTGCACGATCACTATCTGCTCGAGCAGATGGCGAACTTCAACCGCGAGCGCATCCCCGAGCGCCAGCCCCACGCCAAGGGCGGCGGCGCTTTCGGCTACTTCGAAGTCACCAGCGACGTCAGCGCGTA
>CAZNZH010000124.1:0-10432 GCA_964577445.1 uncultured Myxococcales bacterium | reverse complement strand
TGGTGACCGCCGCCCAGGGTCTCCAGGGCGTGGGAAAAGGGCCCGTGCCCCACGTCGTGCAGCAGCGCCGCCGCCAGGGTCACGAGGCGCTCGTCCTCGGGGACGTCCACGCTGCGGGCGATGGAGTCCAGCATGCGGCGGGCGAGCCAGGCGACGCCGATGGAGTGCGAGAAGCGCGAGTGCTCGGCGCCGTGGTAGACCAGCGAGCTCAGGGCGAGCTGGCGTATGCGCCGGAGCCGCTGGACCTCGCGGGCGTCCAGCAGCCCCATCAGCAGGCGGCCCTCGGCGGTGTCGGGGGCGAAGGCGATGGTGTCGTGAACCGGGTCGCGGTACAGGCGGGGCTTGGCGTGGGGCATGTGGCCCGGATGGTCTCCCAGGCCCGCCGCTCAGGCAAGGCGGCGCGAGCGCCCTACGCCGAGAGCACCGCGTCCATGACGATGCGCTCGGTGGCGCGCGGGTCGGCGGCCAGCGGTGTGGCGTGGTCCGGGTGCACGAAGAGGCGGATCTTCTTCACCACGTCGAGGAAGTCGTCGCCGATGGCGCGCACGATGCGCGAGGACGCCCGCAGGGTCGTGTACTCGCCGGCGCCGCCCTGAGCGCGCGCCTGGTAGACGGCGACGTCGGGCTGGTGGTCCTTGTCACGCGGCGGGACGTCGAGGATCAACGTGCCGTCGGGCAGGGCGCGCGCGCCGCGGGACAGCAGCTTGCGCAGGCGCGTGACCAGCCGCGCCTGCTCGGTGGGGCCCATGGCGTAGAGGCGCTCGTACGCCGCGAGCTTGTCGGGGTCGGTGTAGGCGCGTGACCAGGTGACGACGCGCTTATAGGGGTGGCGACGGTCGAAGGTCATCGCGCCGAGCACCAGCGCGGCCACGCTGCGGGGGGGCGCCTCGGCGGCCAGGGTCCGCAGCAGCTCATCGTCGCCGACCCCCAAGAGGCGACTGGTCAGCTCCTGAGCGTCCATCTGCTCGCGCGCGGCCACGTCGGCCCACGCGCGCTCGAGCATCGCCGAGAGGCTGCGCACGGTGTGGTGCCAGTAGACCTCGGAGTACATGGTGTAGCGGCAGAAGAGGAAGATCTCCGCCGAGATCACGCCCTTGCCCGTCACCGCGATGGCGTCGCCGTCGGCCGTCGTGGTCAGCGCGTTGAGCAGGCGCTCGCGGTCGTAGTTTCGCCCGTAGGGGACGCCCAGGTGCACGGAGTCGCGCCACAGATAGTCCATCTTGTCGGCGTCGAGCGCGCTGTTGATGACGGACTGAAGCAGCCGATCCACCGGGCCGCGGAGCGCGTCGCGGGGCTGGGTCACGAGGTCCAGCACCCGCTCGGGGTCCACCTTCAGCGAGCGCTCCAGCACGGCCGCCAGCGGCTTTCGCAGCACGGGCAGCCCCGGCGCCGTGCCGCCGACGACCGCCCGCGCGAGCGTCTCGTGGCGCGGGGTGTCGAGCCCCCGATGGTGCAGCGCTTCCAGCGTGTGGGCGAAGGGGTAGTGGCCGATATCGTGCAGCAGCGCCGCGGCCAGCACGGTGCGCACGTCGGCGGCGTCCAGGGCCGATCGCACATGCGAATGCTGCAAGAGCGAGCGCATGTAGCGCACCGCGACGCCGTAGGTCCCGACGCTGTGCTCGAAGCGCGTGTGGGTGGCGCCCGGGTAGACCAGCAGCGTCGGCCCGAGCTGCCGAACCCGCCGCAACCGCTGAAAATGCGGGTGGTCGATGAGCTCGACCAGCGCGGGGGTCAGCGGGACGTTGTCGAGCTCCGGCAGCCGCAGCACCGAGCGGCCGCCGCCGGTGCCGCGCAGCTCAGGCAGGGAGAGCAGTTCGAAGGAGTCGCCGGCCAACAGATCAGACGGTGAACGAACTACCGCAACCGCAGCTCTTCTCAGCATTGGGGTTGTTGAAGTGGAAGCCCGAGAAGCTGAAGGTCTCCACGTAGTCGATGTTCGTCCCGGCGAGGTACGCGAAGCTCATCGGGTCGATGTAGACCTTGACGCCATCGCTCTCGAAGACCTGGTCGCCCTCCTTCACCTCGGTCTCGAAGTCCATGTCGTAGGTCAGGCCGGAGCAACCCCCGCCCACGACCATGACCCGGACGCCTTGCTCTGCGACGCCGTGCTGGTCGGCCATCGAACGAATCTTGTCAGCGGCGGCGGGGCTCATCGTGATCATCGGTGTCCCTTGAAGCGAGGTCGAGTCGGAGTGGCGATGCCGCCGGGGCGGCGTGGCGATGGGGCGATGATAGCCGCGGTGCGCGGTGAGTCAACGACGAGGACGCGACGAACGCCTCGCTAGAACTCCGCCTTGAGGCCGAAGTTGGGGATGATGGGCAGGCCCGAGAAGCGCGACTTCTCGGCGTAGTCGAAGGAGTAGCTGATGCCTTCCGGGTTCTTGCGGTTGTAGACGTTCTGGATCTCCAGGTAGAGATTGAACATCCAGGCGTTGAAGACCCACTTCTTGTCGACGCGGAGGTCGAGCTGGTGGAAGGGGCCCACCCGGCTGCTGTTCGCCTTCCCGTTGATCGGGAAGTACACGTCGCTGTCGGAGTCGAAGACCGCGCCGATGACCGGCGTCTCGGGGTTGCCCGTGGTGTAGCGGAAGCGCAGGCCCGCCTCCCAGCCGCGGCCCAGCCGGTAGACGCCGACCACGTTGAGGATGTGGGTCTGGTCGAAGTCGAAGGGGCGCCACGCGTACTCAGCACCCTTGCCGTCGCGGCGCTGCGCCCGCATCAGCGTGTAGCTGATCCAACCGAACAAGCGCCGGCCCGGATCGTGGCGCAGCATGACCTCGAGGCCGTAGACGCGGCCGGTGCCGTCGTTGGTGTAGCTGACGCCGTCCTCGGTCGCGCTGCGCGGCACGACGAGGTGGTCCATGAACTTGGCGAAGACCTGCAAGTCCACAGACAGGAACTCGTCGATCTGCTGCTCGATGCCGGCGGCGACCTGGGTGGCGCGCTCGGCTCCCAGCTTGTTGTTGCCGAGGGTCTTGTCCCACTCGTCGAAGTCCGGCGGGCGGTGGTAGAGGCCGCCGAAGAGCTTCAGCACCGTCTTGGGCGTGACCTCCCAGCGGACGGCGAGCCGCGGCTCTGCGGTGACCACGCTGGCCTCTCCGGTGCCGACGGCGTCCATGCGCAGGCCGGGCACCAGGACCAGCTTGTCGACCAACCGCAGGGTGCCTTCGAGGTAGGGGGCGACCGCGTAGAACGTGCCCTTGGCCCGAACCCGGAAGCCGTCGGCCGGGTTGAAGCCCCCCCGCCCCTCGCCCTCCTTGGTGGGCTTGCCGCCGCGGTACTCCACCAAAAACGGCGAGACGTTGCCGTCCACACCCGCGGTGAGGATGAAGTCCTTCGATATGTCCCAGACCGTCTGTAGCCGGTACTGCACCGGCTGGAGCTTCACGTCCAGGTTGAACCCGGCGCCGGCGTCGACGTAGAAGCGCTCGGAGCCCGCGCTGAACGAGAGGCGGAGCTCGCTTTTGGGGGTCAGCTCGCGGCGCCACTCGCCGTTGAGCAGGTGAAAGAAGCTCTTGCTGCGCAGCTTGCCGCCGATGATGCCGCTGGGGCCGGCGGGTTCTTTGAGGATGAAGACCAGCTCGTCGTCGGACCCGTAGGCCATCAGCGCGAGGTCGCTCTTGTCCGAGATCCGGTGCGTCACCCGCGCCTGATAGTCGTAGTAGCGCGGCGCCACGGTCAGGTCGATCGTGTCCTTGGGCACCACCGCCGGCAGCAGCGCGTCGATGTAGGACCGGCGCGCGGCCAGGGCGAGGGAGGTGCGCTCGCCGATGGGGCCCTCGACGAGCACGCCCGCGTGAAAGACGTTGGTCTCCAGCGTCCCATGCCAGCGGTCGGTGCGCAGCGGGCGGAGCGTCACGTCGATGATGCCGCCCGTGGCCTGACCGAAGCGCGCCGAGAAGCCGCTGGGCCAGTAATCGACGGTCTGGATCAGGTCGGTGTTGAAGACGGAGTAGAGCCCGCCGAAGTGAAAGAGCGTCGGGATACGCATGCCGCCCACGAAGGTCAGGCTGTCCTCGGGCGCGCTGCCGCGGATGATGGGCTCGCCGCTGCCGAAGGCGCCGCGGGCGACGCCGGGCAGGAGCTGGATGACCTTCACCGAGTCGCCGCTCGTGCCGGGCAGCTTCTGGATCTCGGCCGCGCTGATGCTGCGCTTGGCGACCTCTTTTTCGATGCGCGGGCGCTTCACCACCGTTCGGAAGTCCGCGTAGACGTCGCGGGTCAGGCGCAGCTTGACCTTGGCGACCTCGCCCTCGGCGACCTCGAAGGGCTTGCGGTAGGGCTCGTAGGCGTCGAGCGGGACCTCGAGGGTGTAGCGGCCCGGGCCCGGGCCGAAGATCTCGAAGGCGCCGCGCTGGTCGGTGAGAAAGGACTCGCCGGTCTCGCTCAGGATGACCGCCACGCCTGTCATGCGCTTGCGGGTCCCGCGCTCGCGGACGTCGCCTCGGGCGATGAGCACGCGCGCGGGCTCGGGCTCAGGCGCAGGCTCCACGGCGCGCTGCTCGACGCGAAACCGGTAGGTGTAGGAGATGCGGACCGCCGCGGGCACGCCGTCCACGGTGGCGGGCTGAAAGCGCATCGACTTGACCGCCGCGGTCGCCGCCTCGTCGAAGCCGTAGCCGGCCGCCTCCCTCACCGTGACCTCGCCCACCCTGCCGTCGGCCAAGACGTCGATCTGCAAGACGACGTCGGCCTCCAAGCCGGCCTCGAGGGCGTCGGGTGGGTAGTCGGCCTTGGCGTCGGCGAGCGGGCGCGGCGGGACCACCACGGGGCCGGCGGGCTGGGCGGGCGCGGCGGCTGGCGCTGGCGCGGCGGGATCGGCGCTCGGGGCCGCGGCCGGGCGCTCCACAGCGGGCGGTGACGCCGGGACAGGCGGTGGCGTTGGCTCCGCGGCGCGCGCGCCCACGGCGGGCACGAGACACATCGCGATGACCAAGGCCGCGGCTCGCCTGCTCACGCTGACTCCTCTCGCCGGGGGGGCACCCGGGGCCCCGCGAGGTCCGACAATGACGGCCCGAGCGAGGAGCGTCAACGGTCCGCGGCCCCCCGTCAGCCCGCTACTCGAGCGCCTCGCCGAGCAGCTCGCCGAACCCGAGCTCCACCGCCTCTGTCCGCACCACCTCGGGGTCCGAGGCGGCCGACTTGCGCTGAAACACCGTGATCATGTGCTCGCGCTCACCCAGGGGCATCACCAGGCGCGCGCCGGGGCGGAGCTGGCCCTGCAGCGGCCACGGCACCTCCTCGGCCACCGCGTTCACGACGATGGCGTCGAAGGGGGCGGCATCACTCCAGCCTTGGAAGCCGTCGCCCACGCGGAACTCCACGTTCCCGAGGGCGAGATCCTCCAGCAGGACGCGGCGGGCGCGGGCCGACAGCTCCGGCAGCAGCTCGATGGTGAACACCGAGCGCGCCAGGTTGGCCAGCAGCGCGGTCTGGTAGCCGGAGCCGGTGCCGACCTCGAGCACGCGCGAGCCCGCGTCGATCTCGAGGTCTTGCAGCATCCGGGCCACGACGTAGGGCGGCGAGATCGTCTGGCCGAGGCCGATGGGGAGGCGCTCGTCGCCGTAGGTGCGGTTGTGCAGATAGGCGGGGACGAAGGTCTGCCGAGGCACGTCCCGAAACGCCTTGATGACACGCTGATCGGAGATCCCGCGCGTCACCAACTGCTGCTGAATCATCTCCTCGACCTCAAAATTGAACACGCCGCCACCTCGTCTTGCCAGGTCCAGCGCGCACATCGAGCCCCAGGCGCGGCTCAGCCTATGGATTTCGCGGCGCTTCGCAAGGGATTGGTCACAATACCAGCAACCCCAAGGGCGCGCGGCCGCTCTGAGCCCACCGGCACAGCCGAGCACCTCGAACGCGCGCGGTGTGCGGGCCGGGCCGGGTCCGGCTCGGGGTTCAGCGGACCAGGATACGCGCGTAGCGGCGCTTGCCCACCTTCACGACGTACGCGCCGCCCGCTGAGAGGCGATGCTCCAGATCGCTGACACGCTCGCCGTCGACGGCCACCGCGCCCTGGGCCAGCATGCGCCGGGCCTCGCCGCCCGAGGCCACCAGCCCGCTGTCGCGCAGGACGGCCAGCAACAGCGCCGCCCCGCCCTCGGACGCCACGGTAAACTCATCGATATCGCTAGGGATTTCACCCTGGCTGAAGATCCGCTGCCACTCGGCCGACGCGTCCGCACCGGCCTCGGCGCCGTGGTAGCGGGCCACAATCTCGGTGGCGAAGCCGATCTTGGCGTCGCGCGGGTGCGCCTCCCCCGCCGCGACCTGGCTCGTCAACCGCGCCAGATCCGCCGGGGGCATCGTCGAGAGCAGCTCGTAGTAGCGCCACATCAGGTCGTCGGAGGTCGACATGAGCTTGCCGAACATCTCCAGGGCGGCCTCGTCGATTCCCACGTAATTATCGAGTGATTTCGACATCTTCTGGCCGACGAGGGCGCCGTCTTCCATGTGGCCGTCGAGGCCCTCGAGCAGCGGCGTGGTGACGATGCACTGCGGCTCGAGCCCGTACTCCTTCATCATGTGGCGGCCGACCAGCAGGTTGAAGAGCTGGTCGGTGCCGCCGAGCTCGACGTCCGTCTTCAGCGCCACGGAGTCGTAGCCCTGCACGAGCGGGTAGAGGAACTCGTGCACGCTGATGGATTGGCCGCTGTGAAATCGGCGCTTGAAGTCGTCGCGCTCGAGCATCCGCGCGACGTTGTAGCGCGCCGCCAGCTCGATCATCCCCTGAGCACCCAGCGCGCTCATCCAGGTGCTGTTGAAGGCGACCTCGGTGCGCTCGGGGTCGAGGACCTTGAAGACCTGGGCCTTGTAGGTCTCCGCGTTCGCCGCGATCTGCTGGGGCGTCAGGGCCTTGCGCGTCGCGCTGCGGCCGGTGGGGTCGCCGATGAGGCCGGTGAAGTCGCCGATGAGGAAGACGACGTGATGCCCCAAGTCCTGGAAATGTCTCATCTTCGTGAGGAGCACGGTGTGGCCCAGGTGGAGATCGGGCGCGGTGGGGTCGAAGCCCGCCTTCACGCGCAGGGGCGTGTTCGTCTCGCGGCTGCGCTCGAGCTTGTCGCGGAGCTCCGCCTCGACGTGCAGGTCGACGACGCCGCGCGTGATGAGTTCGAGTTGCTGATCGACGCTGGCGAAGGCCATGGCGGCTGTCTCTCCCTGTGGGGCGAAGCGGGCGGCAGTATCGCGGGGCGTGGGCGACGCGTCTACAGCGGCGTGTGCCGGGCGACCAGCGCGAGCTAGGCCGGCCGCGCGCTGTCGCTGGCCGAGACGAACCCGCGCTCGGTCAGCACGCGGTCCACGGGCCGGTCGTGAGACTCGGCGGGCAGGGCCGAGACGATCTGCGCGGCGTAGGCGACGCCGAGGGCGTAGGGGCGCGGCGCGGCGCCGAGCAGGCGGTCGTAGAAGCCGCCGCCCTGGCCCAGCCGCTGGCCGTCCGGCGTGAAGGCGAGGCCGGGGATCAGCGCGAGCTCCACGTCCTCCCAGGGCGTCTGGGGCGCGTCCGCCGGCGGCTCGACGATGCCCCGAAACCCAGGCCGCAGCTCGCTAAACGCGGCGCCGTGGAAGCTGAGCCGGCCGGGCGCTGAGACCCGGGGCCAGACCACGCGGCAGCCGGCGGCAACGAGGGGCTCGGCGGCGCTCGACGGGTCGGCCTCGTGCTCGGACCCGGCGTAGAGCGCGATCACGCGGTCGCCGCGCTGGAGCGCGTAGGCCAGCACCGACCGCACGATCGCGGCGTGGGCGTCACGGCGTGCCTGTGGGTCGAGCCCCCCACGGGTCACCCGCATCGCCTGGCGCAGCGCGGCCTTGTGGTCTCTCACGCCGGCGGGGCGATGCGCTCCAGCAGCGCGCGGGACTGGGCGCGGATCTGCTCTCGCAAGGCCTCGTGCTCGCGGCGTAGCTGAAAGAGCTCGTCGGCGATGGACAGCGCGGCCATCAGGACCGTGCCCTGCGACGGAGACTGCGATTGCCCGTCTCCGAGGCTCTCGAGGCGCTCATCGACGAAGCGCGCCACGGTCTCGAGGTGAGCCTTCGGCGCCTCGGAGCGGATGCGAAAGCTCCGCCCGGACAGGGTGATCTGATGCGACTCCATCTCCGCCTCCAAGCGCTGGGCGCCGCCGCGACGGCACCGCCGGTGAGTCTCTGGCCAGCTCGCGCGGAGCGTCAATTTTCCTCTGCTCGGCGGCTGCCCCTGTCAGGGCATGTCGACGAAGCGCATGGGGACGCCCGCCACGATGCCGTGGCGCGCCGCGTAGCCGCCTGGGACCTCGACGACCCACCGGCTGGGGCGGCCACACCGGCGGGTGGTCAGGGTCTCGGGTTCCGCCTGGGCCACGACGCCGACCACGCTGGCCTGTGCGGCGCCGGGGTCGCCGTCGACGAAGATCATGTCGAGGGGGATGAGCGTGTTCTTCATCCAGAACGTGCGATCGCGGCGGTCCTGAAAGACGAAGATCATCCCGGTCCCGTCGGGCAGGCTCTCGCGAAACATCAGGCCGCGCTCGAGGGTGTCGGGGCTGTCGGCCACCTCGACGATGACCGTCACCTCGCCCTCGGGGGCCATGAAGACCACCCGCGGCGTCTCGTAAGGGCGCTGGCGCGCCGCGGGGGTCTCGGGCGGCGCTGGGGCCGGCGCTGGGGCCGGAGGTCGGGCCGCGGGTGGCGGGACCTCGTTGAGCGCGGCGGGGGCCGGTCGCGCCGCCGCGGCGACCTCGGGGGCGCGCGTGGCGGCCGGGGGAGCCTCTGGCCGGCACGCGGCGAGCCCCGCCAGCAGTAAAAAGACCAGGCGCGGACTGATGAATCGACTCACCGGGCCTCCGGGAGCACGCTCTCGAGATACTCGCGGTTGGCCGGCGAGAAAAACGATGGGCCCTGGCCGTCCAGCTCCGCGCGCTCCTCGAAGGGGCGAAAAAAGCCCGCGTCCATGAGCCAGCCCGGGTTGTCGCCCGCGTTGTGGAAGAGACCGTCGACCGGGACCAGCCCCAGGCTGTGCCCGACCTCGTGGCTGATGGTGCTGCCGATGATGTTGCCCAGCACCCGCGTGGCCTCGGCGATGACCTGCGCCCGGTCGCCGCCCGACGCGGCCTCGCCCGGCCCCGCCACCACCCCGCCCAGGGGCGGCGCGAGGTCGGCGAAGATGTCGTCAAAGCGCGGGGAGACCAGCGGCCCGTCGCCCAACTGAGGCGAAAACGCCAGCATCTCCGCCGGGAAGATGCCGCCGAAGGCCGCGAAGCCGCGAGCGCGTGTCTCGGCGTTGAAGCCGCCGATCACGTCGTCGAAGCGGCGGTTCCCGACGTCTTTTCCCGCGGTGTTGTCCAGCCCGAAGAGCTGGGTGCCGTTGGGGTCGCTCGCGCCGATCTCGACGACGGAGTACTCGTCGAAATCCTCAGGCGGCACCGTGGAAAACGCGATGCTGATGCCTTGGTAATCGCGCCGCGCGACCGCGAGGATGCGCGCGATGACGGCGTCGCGTTCCTCGCGCAGCCCGAAGACCGCCAGCGCGTCGTCGAAGGTCGGCAGGAAGTGCAGCCAGACCATCTGTAGCGGGGGCTTCACGGTGAAGGTGAGGGGGATGCCGGCGCCGAGCACGGTGTCGGCGCCCGAGAACACCAGCGGGGTCAGGACGCCCTCGAAGACCCCCGGCCGCTGGCCGAGCCCGGTGAGGCGGCCCTCGGTGTCGACGCCGACGCGCAGCACGAACGCGGCGCTCTGGTTGTCGGGCTGCTCGTCGGGAAAGAGCGCGAGCGCGTTGGCGCCGGTGAGGTCGACGGCCGCGCCGCGGGTGGGTGAGAAGTGGCCCTCCATGACGAGCAGGGTGCCGGCCTGAAGGAGGCCGTCCGCGGGCAGCAGCCCGTCGCCGTAGACCTCCACGCGCTGGCCGCGGGAGGCCTGGGTCGGCGTGATGCCGTCGATGACCGGGCGCGACAAGGCGAGCTGCTCGAGCTCGAGCGAGCCCGAAACGCGGGGGGTCGGGTCGGCGTTCGCGACGTTTTGCACGGAGAGGGTCCCGGCGAAGCTGCCGGGGCGCACGCCGAGGATGTCGGGGGTCATGACCAGCTCGAGCGCGCCGCGGTCCAGGGGGTCGGGGGGGAGCCCGGGCACCTGGAGGCCGCGGATCTCGGTCGCGGTGGCGGGGGCGGCGGTGGTGAAGACGCCGTCGAAGGTGACCAGCGAGAGCCCCTCGGTGGGGTGCAGGAAGCCGTCGCCGCGGAGGGTCAGGCGGCTGCCCGGGCGCAGCTCGAGCGGGGCGGCGGCGTCGAGGCGGGGGGTGAGCGCGGTGGCGGTGCCGAAGGCGACGGAGAGCCGCGCGCGGTCGGTCGCGCCGCCCACGCGGGGCACGCGCTCGACCACGAGCTGGCCCTCAAAGCTGGCGCCGTCGCGCACCAGCGACGCCGCGACCGCCTCGTCGACCCGGGCCACCATCTGCTCG
>CAZNZH010000123.1:7549-10485 GCA_964577445.1 uncultured Myxococcales bacterium | reverse complement strand
TCGAGTGGTAGCCCGAGTTCAACAGCCGGTGGTCCTGCCCGATGAGCTCCTCGCGGCTGTAGCCCGAGATCTCGCAGAAGGTGTCGTTGGCGTACTTGATGATGCCGCGCTGGTCGGTGGCCGCGACGATGCTCGAGGCGTCCAGCGCGGTCTTCATGTCGTCCAGGTAGCGTTCAGCGTGGGCCAGCGCCGACTCCGCCGCCTCGTGGTCGGTGAAGTCCACGCCCGAGCACAGCAAGCCCGCGGTGTTGCCGTCGGCGTCGCGGTACGGACTGCAACGCCAGCGCACGCTGTGCACCTGGCCGTCCGAGCCCCGCATTTGCCGCTCGAAGGGCACGGTGCCCTCGACCACGCCTTCGAGCATCGCGCGAGAGCGCGTCAAGGCTTCCGGCCGCGCTTCGGGCGTCAGCAGGTCGTCGAACCAACTGAGGCCGAGCATGTCGGAGGCGCTCTTGCCGAGCGCCGCGGCGAGCAGCTCGTTGCAGAGCGTGACGCGCCCTTCCCGGTCGAACGCGACGATATACCCTTCGGACAGCTTGATCAGTCCCGTGAGGTCGATGAGTTCGTCGCACACCGCGCAACCTTCCCACCCCATCTCCACCGCTCCTGACCAGACGTCCGCTGCCACGGTTCCAAATATGGCACACCCTTTGCTTAAGCGTCAGCTACCATGATCGACCGAATCATCACGGACCTCTCGGAGCGCCAGCGCGTGCAAGGCACCCCCTGCGTCGTCGTCGCGATGCGCGACACCCTGCTGCGCTGGGCGCTGGTCGAGCACCTGGGCGACGCCGGGTACGCCGTGGTCGAGGCCGACTCCGAAGACGAGCTGCGAGCCCGACTGGCGCGGCGGGTTGTGGCGCTGGTGCTGGACGAGCGCTTTGACGAAAGCCGCGAGTCGCGCCTGCTCGAGATGGTGGACGCGCGAGCCCCGGGGACCCTGCTCGTGATGCTGGCGGTCGATGCCAACGAGCACACGGAGAGCCTGCAAGCGCGGCACGGAGCCAGCGTCGTGCTCACCAAGCCCTTCGACTTCGACGAGCTGGTCGAGGCCATCGAGAAGCGGCGGACGGCGGGCTGACCTGTGTGCGTCCACACATGGTGTGGGCGAAATGCTACGGCCACGGGTAGGCTGACAGGCCGTCGTCAGATCGAGACGATGAAGCCGAAGCCGACGTCGACCACGGGCGCTTGGATGCGCAGGCCGTCTTCCAGCCCGGGGACGGTGGCGACGGGCGGGACGTCGAAGCGGAAATGGAACTCGCCCGGCCTGCCGTAGTGGGCGCTCGCGTAGACGTTCAGGTCGAGGTGGGTGAGCACGCGCACGCGGTAGTCCAGTCGCACCAAGCCTGAGCGGTCCGAGAGGTTGTTGATGGAGCTGGCGATGAAGCTCATGTCGTCGAGCCGGCCGGGCCCGCTGAGGAGCGCATAGACGCCCAGGTAGTGCCGGCCCAAGTAGAGCGGCGTGAACTCGCCTTGTAGCGCGAGCCACGGGTAGAGGTTCTCCGAGTCGTAGCCGAGCTCGTTGAAGAAGTACTCGGCGCCGAAGTAGACGGCGTCGTTATCGCCATAGGCGACGCCGACCTCGACGCCCGCGGTCGCGCGGAAAAACCACTCGTCGCCCTGGTCTTTGGCGACAGGCACCTCGAAGGCCATCGGGTCCAGCGAGAGGCGGCCGGTGTAGCGCTTGGCGCGCACGCCGTGGAGCGCTGCGAGCTCGGCGTTGAAGTCGAAGAGGCCCAGGGGAAATGAGACCGAGACGCCCAGCCGGGTCGGCTCGGCCTTGCGATCGGCGAAGGACAGCGCGACCTCGGCGGGTCCGAGCAACATCTCGGCGCGCAGGGCGCCACCGATGCGATCGGGGCGATCGGCGGCGGAGAGGTCGGCGACGGCGTAGAGGTTCCAGCCCAACGACTCGATGGGGATGTGGACCTTGAGCAGGCTGACGCCGAGGCGCTCGTCGAAGACGGCCAGGGGGTCGCGAAAGGATCGGTTGAGGAAGTCGGTGGGGTTCCAAAAGCGGCCGGTGCCCCAGCGGATGGGCTGGCGGCCGAAGGTGACGTAGGCGCGGCGGGCGATGTCGAACTTCAGCCAGAGCTGGTCCAGAGACGCCTCGAGCCCCTTGCGCGTGCGGAAGAGGCTGGTGTCGGGCGTGGCCGCGCCGTCGGCCGTCGCCGCCTCCTCGCGCACGGTGAAGTCGTAGCGCAGGCGGCCCTGGACGTACGCGCGGACGCGGTCGTTGGGGCGGGCGTCCAGGTAGACATCCAGCAGGTTCGGGCTCTGCAGCGTGTAGCGCTCGGGTGCAGCGCCCTCGGTGGTGTACCAGTCCAGGCGGAGGTAGAGGCGGCCGCCGATGGCCAGCTTGTCGGCGGCGGCGGCGACCCGCTCGGCTAAGCTGGGCCCGGTGGGCTCGACGCGGGTGGCCGGCGTGGCTTCGCCGCCGAAGATCGCGTCGTCGCGGGTCCCTCTCTCCTCGACGCCGCCTGGTGTTTCGGAGGGTTGTGCGGGCTCTGAAGGCGCCCCGAAGATCGCGTCGTCGCGGTCCGGCGGCGCGTCGTCATCCGCCCGCGCGGACATCGGCGCCAACACGAGGGCGAGCCATAGCGCCAGGGTGCCGATTCTCAACGGCTTTTGCTCTCGAGCCACGCCTTGGTGAAGATGTTGGCCTCGAGCGACGACAGGTCCACGTCCTGGATGACGATGGTGGTCTGGTTGCCCTTCTGCACCTCGTCGAAGATGCGGATCTCCTTGGGGAAATAGATGTCGGCGCCCTTGGACTTGCTGAACATCTTCGACCACTTCGGGTAGTACGCCGTGCGCATCAGCCGCCCGGACAGGGCAAACTCCTGTGCTTTCAACATGTTACCGGTCGCCTGGTCGATCCAGATCTCCATCACCGGGAACGCCACGTCCTCGCCGGGCTTCGCGGTCAGCTT
>CAZNZH010000123.1:0-7539 GCA_964577445.1 uncultured Myxococcales bacterium | reverse complement strand
GCCGAGCTTGGCCTCGTCGATCCACGCGGGCGTGTACTCGTCGGCCAGCCGCGACTCGTCGAAGTCCGCGCGCTGCGAGCTGGTGCCGCCGATGCGCTCGCGCTCGGTGCGGCGCTCCCACTTGCCGGTGGTGGGGTCGTACATGAAGAGGCTCTTGTCGATGCGCAGGTAGCCCTTGCCGGCCTCGGACTTCGGCTTGAGGAAGAGGATCATCAGCTTGTCGTCGTCGTCGCGCCGGTAGACCACGGTCTCGTAGAGGAGATCGGTCTTGCCCTTCTCTTTTTGCTCGATGAACGCGAGCGCCTTGTAGTCGCCGGAGTTCCGCTGGCGGTCGTCCAGGGTCTTGAGCGCGGTGACCATCTGCTCCTGAGTCAACGCGGCGTGGGCCACCGTGGGGAGCAGCACGCCGAGGGCGAGGGCGAAGGTGGCGAGGGTGCGGATCATCGAGGTCTCCTGAGTCGTCGGCCGGCAGATGGTCAGCCGATGTGGTGGATGGCGGTGACCGGCTCCAGACGAGCGGCGCGCATGGCAGGCGGCAGCGCCGACACGCCCGTGAGGATGGTGAACACCACGACCGCCCCCAGCACATCCCCCAGCGCGACCTTCAGGTGCAGCACGTCGGTCATCAGGATGGCCTGCACGGCCGCACCGGGGATGTGGATCCGCGCTGCGTCCACGCCCAGCCCGATGGCCGCGCCGAGGCCCGCGCCGACGACCGTGGCGAAAAACCCCAGCAGCAGCGCCTCCAGCAGGAACATCAGCAGCACGCGGCGGCGGCTCATGCCGATGGCGCGCAGCGTGCCGACCTCGCCGGTCCGCTCGCGCACGGCGATCCACATGGTGTTCATGATGCCGACGCCGATGATGATGAGCAGCACCGTGATGAGCACGACCGAGATCGTGTCCACCGCCGTCACCACCCACTGCAAAAACGAGACCTCGTCGGACCAGATGGTCAGGTCCAGCTTCTGCCCGGTCCAGTCCTCGCCGGCCACGGACTCGAACTTCATGAAAAACGGCACCGGGTTGTGCTCCATCACCTCGAGGCCGTGGCGGATGAAGATGTCGCGCAGGGCGTCCATGGTCTCGCTGGCTCGGTCGATATCCTTTAGATAGATCATGATGGCGCCGGTCGTGTCGGGCTTGAGCTGGTAGATGTCGAGGATCGTCTGGGTCGGGACGAAGATGCTCCAGTTGCTGAGCATGCCCATGTCCTTGGCTACCGCGACGATGCGCACCTCGCCGGTATTCGACCGGCCGTCCGACGTCTCGGTGCTGATGGTCACCACGTCGCCGACGCCGACCTCCAGGCGGCGGGCCTGGCCGGCGAACACGATGGCCGTGTTTGGCTCGGCGAGGCCGGCGAAGTCGCCCAGCACCGTGTCGTCACCGTCCTCTTTGTATTCCTTGGTCGGGGCGAGCTGGAGCTGCGCGATGAGGCGGCTCTCCTCGGCGAAATTGATGCCGGAGAGGCCGGAGTTGAGCGAGGTCGCCTCGCTGACGACCTTCGCCCAGCCGCGCTGGCGGCTGATGACGTAGTCGAGGCCCGGCGTCTCGTCCTCGACGATCTTCCGGATCTTGGCGGCGTCCGTGACGATGGGCGCCGCGTCGCGGGAGGTCAGCTTGTGCCAGCCGGAGACGTTGACGTGGCCAGCGCTGAGCGTGGTGGCCGAGCGGACGATGGTGTCCGACAGGCCCGCCGACAGCGCCAGCAGCAGCACGAGCAGCATCGTGACCATGGCGAGCGCGCCGCCGAGGAGCGCTGTGCGGCGTCGCGCGAGCAGGATGTTGCGAGCTGCGATCTGGAGAAAAACGCCCACCGCTTATTCCTTTTGCTGCATTGCAACCACCGGCTGAATGCGGGTCGCGATGAGGGCGGGGTACAGGGTGGAGGCGAGGCTGGCGACGACGATGGCCGCGACGCCCAGGAGGAGCTGGTCCACGCCGACCGTGGGGTAGAGGCGCGGGCCCGAGAAGAGGAAGACCATGATGTCGACGCCGCTGGCCGAGATGCCCGTGCGGCCGAGCCAGGTGATGAGGGCGACGCCGGCCGCGCCGCCCAGGCCGCCGGAGAGCAACGCCAGGACGCCGGTCTCGAGGAGAAACAGAGCCAGGACGAAGCGGCGGCCGGCGCCGATGGCGCGCATGGTGCCGATCTCGGCGACGCGCTCCATGGTGGCGATGATCATCGAGTTGTTGATGATGACCAGCGCGACCAAAAAGATGATGAAGATCGCGATGTAGAGGACGACTCGGACCACGGTGATGAACTGGCCGACCATGCCGGACGCGGACTGCCAGTCGGTGGCCTGGACGCGGAGGTGGGCCGCGTCGATGGCGTCGCGGATGGCGGCCATCGAGCTGTCGAGCTGCTCGGGATCTTTCAGCAGCACCGCGGCGTTCAGGGCGAGGCCATGGTCGATTTGGCTCTGCTCGAAGGGCGCGGACGCCTCCTCGCGCAGCCGGTCGACCTGGCCGGCGAGGTCCAGCCCGTGAAACTCGTCAAACCCGTCGGCGCTGGTGTCGTGCACCTCGACGACCGCCGCCTCGCCGAAGAGCGCGTCCTCCGCCGACGCGCGGTCGATATCCTCGATGCCGACTTGCTCCTTGATGCCTGCCAGCTCGGCCCGCTTGTCCGCGGTCATCTGCCCGTAGAGCTCGCGGAAGGTCATCATGTCGACGAGGTTCTGCGCCCCGGCCATGTCGGAGGTCTCCAGACCCGTGAAGCGAAAGACGCCGAAGACGCGCACGTTGAGCGACTTGAGGTAGCCGCCCTTGGTGAAGCTGCGGAGCGTGATGACGTCGCCCGGCGTCGCGTCGTAGAGCTTTATGTGAGGCGCGATCAGCTCGTAAAACGCCGCGTACCGCGCGTCGAAGTTCGCGTCGTCCACCGTCAGGAAGGCCTGGACCAGCTCGGGCAGGCCGCCCGCGGTGTCGGACAGGATCTCGCGCAGCTTGGCCTCCAGCGTCTCAGCGTCGGCGGGGCTGAGCTGGTAGGTGATGCGCTGGTATTGTCGCGGCAGCTCGCGCGCCATCGTCCGCAGCAGCGCGTCGCCCGCGATGGTCGCCCCCTGCGCGCGCTTGTCCTTGAGCCGGTCCAGGGTGCGCGCGACGCGGTGCTTGAGCTGCTTTTCGTAAAACGTCTCGCTCAGCAGCATGCCGCGGTGATTCGACGGGACCTTGTCGCCGCTGACGATCTGGAAGCGATCGAAGTTCTCGACGAAGCGGTCGAGGTCGGTGCCGAGGTAGCGCAGGTAGAGCAGCCGCCCATCGGACGCCAGCGGCGCGATGCGGGAGTCGAGGAACTGCATCTCCATCTCGGGGCTGGCCCTAAGGTCCTGCCAGAACGCGTCGGACTTCGCGCGCGCGAGGTCCGCCAGGGCCTTGGTGACCCGCTCGGTGTCGGTCGTTATCTTGGCGCGGTTTTCGTACTCGAGGATGAGGTCGTCGGCGATGGCGCGCGTGCGCTTGGCCAGCGCGTCGATGAGCGTCTGGTCCTTCGCGCGGATGGCCTCGCGCATGGATAAAAAGACCTGGTCGAGCTCGACCGGGGTCGAGATGGTCGCCAGCCCGATGCCCATGGGGACGATGGCTTTGACGTTGGGGACCGCCTCGACGACGGCTTTCACCGCGCTGAAATCGGGGATCTCGCCGATGTCGTCGGAGCCCATGAAGCCGCTGCCGAAGAGTGCGAGCGGGTCCTTCGCGTCGGCGTCGTAGAGCTGGATATGCCCGGCGAGGCTGGCCGTGATGCTGCGCGCCATCGAGCTCTCGATGGAGTCGAGGAGGGCGGTGCCCACGACGACGAGGAAGGTGCCGAAGAAGAGGAGGGAGCCGACGGTGAGCGTCTTGACCTTGTGGGTCCAGAGGCTGCGCAGGCTCAGCACCACCATCAGGCGGAGCTGCGCGGTGATTCCCATCAGACGGGCACCGCCGGGCTCAAAACGGCTGGCGCGGCGGTGCTGCGACCGTCATCGACGATGAGCCCGTCGGCCAAACGAATCACCCGGTTGGCGTGGCGCATCACCTCGGCGTCGTGGGTCGAGAAGATGAAGGTCGTGCCGTCGCGCTCGTTCAACTCCTTCATCAGATCGATGATGTTCGAGCCGGTCTTGCTGTCGAGGTTGGCGGTCGGCTCGTCGGCGAGCACGATGCGCGGCCCGGTGACCAGAGCGCGGGCGATGGCGACGCGCTGGCGCTGGCCGCCGGACAGCTCATTGGGGCGCTGGCGCATCTGCGGCGTCAGCCCGACCGCGCCGATGATCGCCTCGACCCGGGCGCGGCGCGCCGCCTTGTCCATCCCGCCTTGGAGCAGCAGCGGGAACTCGACGTTCTGAAACACATCGAGGACGCCGATCAGGTTGAAGGTCTGAAAGATGAAGCCCAGCTTGTGCAGCCGCAGCGTGGTCAGCCCGTCGTCGTTGAGCGTGCCGGTGGCCTGCCCGTCGACGCTGACGGTCCCCTTGGTCGGGACGTCGACGCAGCCGATCAGGTTGAGCAGCGTCGTCTTGCCGCTGCCCGACGGCCCAGCGATCGAGACGAACTCGCCCGCCGCGATGGTGAGATCGACGCCGCGGAGCGCACGCACAGTGAGCTTCCCGAGCGGGTAGTCCTTCTCGACCCCGCGAACCTCAACCACTGGCGGCATAGCGCGAACCCCGTTTCCTGAACCCGGGCCACACTAGGATCGAGGCGGACGGAGTCAAGCGCCGAACGACGTGGCGCGGGCTGAGCTCACTCCGGGCGGTCCAAGGGCTCAGGCTCCACGTCCGGCACGCGTGACAGGACCGCGTCAGAGGCCTCCCGCGCGCGGCGCGCGGCGCGTTCACTCAAGGAGTCCTCCGTCATCAAGGCGGACCTCTTCTCGGCGACCGGGCTCGCGATGAATGGAATTCGGAGAGCCGGAGACTTAGGGTGCTCCAGGTGTCCCTCGCGGGGTGCCGAGGAATTCGCGAGGAGCGATGACGTCGACGGCAAACGCGCCGCGCCGGGAGCACATCGCAGAAACCAGAACATGGGAAAGGCGGGGCGGGCGTCAGATGCCGGCGGAACGCCTGCGGGACCGCAGAGCCTTCTGCGGGGGCTGGCTGCTCGGAGCCAGAGGGCCACCTCAGGGCGGTCGATTCGAGGTCGGCATCCGCTTGGTCCAAGCTTCCCACTGACAGGGACAGCGTCCGGCTCGCCCCGCGAAGCGTGCCGGAGAAGGTGTTGCCAACAATAGCTGTCGGGCGTCTCGACCACCCCAACGGTCGCCTCGACCACCCCCGACCCGAGAGATACAAGCGGTATCTCGCAGCGGTCGGGGGTGGTCGGGGCGTCTGGAGCCTGTAGAGACGTCGTTTCCACTCCACGCTGGCCTCAGGGTGCCGCGTCGCGCTGCAATGCAGCATCATCTCGCGGCGGTGGCCCCACGCGGCGGAACATCAGCCAGTGCAGGCCGGGCGCCACCTCAGCGGGCAGCACGGTGTACGGCGCACGGCCCTCTTTGATGGCGCGGAGCAGCAGCCACTCCGCCCAAAACCCGGCGCGGGTCTCGGCGAGGGATGAAAACGGCCTCGGCGAGGAGCGGGTGAAGACCAGGATGTCGGGCGCGCGCTTGAGCACCCACGCGGTGTGCTCCTTTTCGTGGCCGAGCCAGGCGCGGTTGAGGCGCTCGGGCGGCAGCGTGCGGCCATCGCGCGCGATGGCGGGCTCGGTGAGACCGACGAGGTCGACCAGCGGCAGGCGCGAGGTCCAGCCGATGGCGCCGATGGGGACGGTCGCGATGGTGGCGTTGGGGTGGTTGGCGCGCAGCCAGGAGCCGACGGCGATCCAGCGTTCGACGTTGGGGAAGGCGTGCAGCTCGGGGAGCGCGTGGCGGGGGAGGGTGACGGCGGCGGCGGCGGAGGCGAGGAGGAGGAGGACGATGGCGGCGCGGCGGGCGGTGGCGGGGGCGGCCGCGGCCCGTCCGAAGACCCAGACCAGCGCCAGCGCCGCGCTCGCCACGGCGATGCCCGTCGCCGCCGGCACCAGGGGAGCCAGCATCCGGCCGTAGGCGAAGTGATCGCCGCCGGTCACGAGCATCGAGGCTGCCCAAACGATCGCCCCGATGCACCATGGGCCCGCGGCCCGGCGGATGGGCGCGAGGACCAGGCCCAGGGGCGCCAGCGCGGCGAGCGGGAAATCCTTCGCGAACTCAAGGAGGTACTCGACGCCGAGCAGGAAGTGGGCGCGGGTGCCGCCAGCCTTCGCGCGGGCGGTGTTGGGCACGATGTCCTCGAAGATCACCAGCCGCGCTGTCACGACGATGGCGACCAGAAGCCCGAGCCCAACGAAGATCCGGGCCCGCGCTCGCCGGGTCTGTGCGGCGTCTGAGCCGTCGGGCGCCGGGCGCCACAGCGCGGCCAAGCCAAAGACCGCCGCCTCGGGCCGCGCCAGCCAGGCCAGCCATACGCTCCACACCGTGCCCTGCGCCGCGCAGGGCACCTGCCGCGCCCTCGCTAGCCGCCACGCCACCGCAGTGCACAACGCCGCCGCGAGCGCCGTCTCGAGGCCGATGACCGCGTTGAGCAGCCAGAAGTCGTCCCCGCCCAGCACCAGGAGTGTCCCAAGCCCCGCCGCCGCCCCGACCACCGGCCTCGACGCCGCCCCGAGGCCGGCGTCGCCCCGGGCACCGGCCACCACCCGCGCGCTCAACGCCGCGGCTCCGAGCGCCGCCGCGAACACGCTGACCGCTCCCACCACCGTCGCCGCATCCGGCAGCGCCATCCCCACCGCCGCCAGCGCCGCCAGCAGCGCCAAGTAGAGCGCAGAGGTGAACCCCTCCACCGGCGCGCCGCCGCAGTTGAACCGCAGCCCGCAGCCCGCAGCGATATTGTCCACATATCGAAAGTAGATGAACGCGTCGTCGTACAGAGCCCCCCGGTGGTCCAGCACGAACAGCGCCACGGGCAGCGCCGCCAAGAACACAGCGGCCACCACGGCCCCCACCCGCAACCGGTCCACGCCCGCGTCGGTCTCCACCGGTCGCTCGGTCACGGCGCCGCCACCTGCCAGCAAACGTATGGGTACGCGCGGCTACACGGCTCGACGTTGCAGTCCGGCGGCGGCCCGGCGCTTGGCGGGCTGAGCTGGACGCAGCCCTCGGCCGGCAAGCTCACGTAGCGGCTTTCGCCGCGGGGGCGCTCGCTTGGCTCGCCTTCGGCCCAGCTCCGGCGGGTCGCCTCGCCGCCGTTCACCCAGACGTGTCCGCCCTTGGTGTCGCGGTCGTTGAGCCCGATCGACGCCGGCGACACCTTCTTCGGCAGCGCGATGGCCACCACGCCGTCGTGGCCTGCCTCGCGCTCGATGATCGCCCGCGTATACCCAGCCGCCGCGCACACGTCGCGAGCGTCCGTCGGCGAGAGCGCCCTCGTGCAGACCATGTGAGCGACCCCCGGGTCGGGCTCGGCGTCAGGCGCGCAGACTACACATTTCGCCAAAAAATGTGTAGTCTGGGCGTCTGATGCCTAGACCTGATCGGCCACCGCACACGGCGCCTCTGTCGGCCCTGCCTCGCGG
>CAZNZH010000122.1:0-10537 GCA_964577445.1 uncultured Myxococcales bacterium | reverse complement strand
AGGCAGACCTCTCCTGGGTCGCAGTCTGCAGGCGTCGTGCACAGATCCACCGCGCCGGCGCCTGGGTTTCGCGAGGCTACGCACGCGGCGGGTGCTGGGCCGGTGGCGGGGTCCGCGCAGGCAGCCGGGACGCGCTCGGTGGGGGCCTCGCGCGTGGGCTCGCCCGGCGCCGCGTCGGCGGGAAGCGGCAGGCAGGTGTGAAATGGGCTGTCGCAGAGCCAAGCGGCCTGCGTCCCAATCACATGCGGCACGCAGCGGCAGACGTTGTCGGCGCGCTCGCCTGCCGCACAGCCGGGCGCAGCGTACGCGCAGTCGGTGGCTGAGACGGCGGTGTCACAGCGGAAGAGCGGCCCGTTTCGCATCCAGGGGATCTCCGCCCGGCAGCCGGCCGCCGAGAGCTGGCCGCCCGCGCCATCGGCGCCGTCTACGGTCTCCGCGATGTCCGCGACGTCCGCGGTGTCCGCGGTGTCCGCGGTGTCCGCGCGCTCTGAGCCGTCCCCGCCGTCTGCGGTATCCACGCCATCGGATAGCTCGCCGCCCCCGTCTTGGCTAGAGTTCGCGACATCCTCGGTCCCGCCACCCGACGAGGCGCACGCTCCAAGAGCCCCCACCGCCACCACGAGCCCCCACGCCATCCGGTGTTTCGCCTGCATCGCTCTCTCCCCAACCCTCGTGGTCTGTTTCCGTGCGCCTGTCCTGAGCGCCCCCATCGCGCCGCGCCAGCGTCAGCGACGCAAGAGACCCCCACGAAAGCACCGGCCACGCCGTGCAACGACCACCGCGCCTCCGCTGTGAACACTGCGATGCAACAAGCACGCCATCCCCGCCCCTCGCCCCAACGCTAGCGATCGCGCCGCATCGCACCACAGGCGCCGCGCGATGTGTGTAGAGAAACACCACACGTCAGCGGCCCCGGCTGTGTACCCAGACCACACACATCGCGGCGGTGGAAAGGCTGTAGTCCGGGCGCCAGGCGCCGGCATCCGGCAGCGCCTACCCCGTGGCCGGCGCGCGTCCCAGATGGGCTATCAGAAGCAGACGCCCACGACGCGCTCTGCACACCCGCGGCAAGCGTTCCCGGACACCTGGGTCTGTGCCCCCGATGCCTGCGCCTCCTCGATCGCGGACGTCTCGGTCGCTCCGCGCAGCCGTGCCCTGGTGATGGGCTCGGCGCTATGTTCACCCACAGGTGCAATCTGTCGTGTGTTTTCAATTTTCGCCATGTTCGATTATATGGACCGCAGAGTCGGCTTCTCTTATCAGAGGTGACAACATGCGACGACCAGGGCGAGCGGGGCGCTACCAGACCCAACGGACGGGCTACCGGGCCTTCACGCCGACGCCGTTGCCGCCCGACCCTCCGGTGGCCCGCGACGCCGAGATGGACGACCTGCACTTCAAGGCCGCCCTGGCCCTCGGGAAGCTCGACGGCGCGGCGGGGTCGCTGCCCAACCCGGACCTCTTCGTCTTCATGTACGTGCGCAAAGAGGCCGTGCTCTCCAGCCAGATCGAGGGGACGCAGGCGTCGCTCATCGATGTGGTCGAGTTCGAGGCGGGACGCCTTCGGCCCGACCGCCCCCACGACGTGGACGAGGTGATCAACTACGTCCGCGCCATGAACCACGGCCTGGCGCGGCTAAAAGCACTTCCCGTGTCCCTCCGGCTCATCAAGGAGATCCACCACAGCCTCCTTCAGGGCGTGCGCGGCCAGGAGCGCGCTCCCGGCGAGTTTCGGACCAGCCAGAATTGGATCGGGCCACCCGGCTGCACCTTGCAGACCGCCTCCTTCGTCCCGCCCCCACCCCACGAGGTCGTCCGAGCCCTCGGCGACCTCGAGAACTTCATCCACGCGCCGGACCCGATGCCGGCGCTGCTCAAGGTGGGGATGGTCCACGCGCAGTTCGAGACGATTCACCCCTTTCTCGACGGCAACGGGCGCGTCGGGCGGCTCCTGATCACGTTCCTCCTCTGCGAGCAGGGTGTGCTGTCGCGACCGCTGCTCTACCTCTCCTACTTCTTCAAGCAGCACCGGGCGGAATATTACACGCTGCTTCAAGCGGTCCGCGACGACGGCGACTGGGAGCTCTGGCTGAAGTTCTTCTTGCGCGGTGTGGCCGCCGTCGCTACCGAAGCGACAACCAAGGCCCGCCAAATCGCCAGCATGCGAGAGGCCCATCGCGCCCTCATCTCGACCACCATCGGCGCGGCGGCCGGCAACGCGCTGCTGCTCCACGAGCGCCTGTTTGAGCGCCCCGTCGTCGCCGTCAACGATGTCGTCGACTTCACGGGCGTCGCCTTCGCGACGGCCAACCGCCTCGTGGATAAGCTCTGCGAGCTGGGCATTCTCCGCGAGACCACCGGCCAGCGCCGCAACCGGGTGTTCGCCTACAGCCCGTACCTGGCCCATTTCACTGACGACCAGACCGGCACACCTCCAGCGCTCATTGACCGAACCGCCGCCGCGGGCGAGCCTGCTGGCGCTGGCGCTGACACCGACGCACGGGGAAACCCATGAAGTTTGAGCTCAAGTGGCTACAGGCCCCTGGGGGTTCGCGATCGCGTGCTGGCGGCAAGGAGCCGGCCCCGGCCTGCGTGGGCGGCGCTCGTGGGATCGGTCGCATCTTCGGCCGACGACCGCACCGCCAGGGGAGGTGCTGAGGGTTCGCGCTCGCCGCCGTAGACTCGCGGACGAGCTTGGGGGGGCCTTGGCAGACGATGGAAATACCGTGATCCCATCTGACTATCCGGCGCTTCTTGCGGACCTGAAGGTGCGGATTCATTCGGCTCGGATGCGGGCGACGCTTGCGGCCAACGCTGAGTTGACGTTGCTGTACTGGGATCTCGGGCGGGCGATTCTTGAGCGGCAGGAGCATGAGGGCTGGGGCGCGAAGGGGGTGCAACGGCTGCCGCGGCGGACTTGCGGAGGGCCTTTCCCGACATGAAGGGGCTCTCGCCGCGGAACCTCAAGTAGTTGAGGACGTTTGCGGGTGCGTGGCCCGAGCGGCCGATCGTGCAACAGGCCGTCGCACAAATCCCTTGGGGCCACAACGTCCGGCTGCTCGACACGCTGGACGACCCCGAGGTGCGGCTCTGGTACGTCAAGAAGGCGCGGCTCCACGGCTGGTCTCGGGAAGTCCTCGTGATGCAGATCGAGACCCGACGGCATGACCGGCAGGGCCAAGCGGTCACCCATTTCGACGCGACGCTGCCGGCCCCGCAAGCGGACCTCGCGAAGAACCTGCTCAAGGATCCCTGCCTGTTTGGCTTCCTCGGGCTGCAAGACGACGCGCAGGACCGCGAGGTCGAGAAGGCGCTGGTGCGCCATCTGCGGGACTTCCTGCTTGAGCTCGGCGTGGGGTTCGCCTTCGTCGGTAACCAGCACCGACTGGAGGTGGGGGGCCACGACGACGGTGCGGCTGCACGAGGCGATTGAGCGCATCCTGCGCGCCCACAAGCGCCTCGCGCGGCGGCTCAGCGAGCGGACCGCGCCAGGGAGGCGGCGGATTGAGGCGAGCGCGCGGGCGGTTGCGCTCGGCCGCGGCCCGCGGTAATTCGCCCGGCGTCTGAACGGGGAGGAAACATGGACGTCGCGGAAGCCCGAGATCCCGAGACCGCGGACGTCGCGGAGGCCGCCGTGGACGCGCTGCTCTTCGACGCGTCGCGGCTACGCGAGCTGACGTCAGACGCCGTGGTTCGGCGCGGGATCGGCTACTTCCAAGAAGACCGCGTCATCGATTTGGGCTGGCACGGTCAGCGTCTTTGGGCGACGGTGGCCGGCTCGATGCCCGGCGTGCCCTACGAGGTCGAGGTGGCCGCCGACGAGGACGGCGACGTCGGCGTGCACTGCACCTGCCCCTTTGACGGCGAGCCGGCCTGTAAGCACGCGGTCGCAGCACTTCTGGCCTACGCGGCGCGGCAGGTGGTGCCCGACGAGCTCGCTCGGAGTGCTGCCGATGAGGCGGTCTTCGACCGCAAGAAGCGGGCGCCCATCGAAGTTGCAGTGCAGCATGTGGGCGGCGAGCGGCGCTTCGGGACCTGGGAGGCGCGCTCGCTGCGCCCGACGGGGCTCTCGTCGCGGACCTACCGGGTCGAGCTGCGCTCGGTGGCTGAGCGGCTCAATCACTGTAACTGCCCGGATTTCGCCACCAATCGGCTCGGCACCTGCAAGCACATCGAGGCGGTGATTCACGAGCTGACGCGGCCGGCCAAGGGCAAGGGGCGCAAGGGCGCTGCGGCGGCGGCGGCCTCCGGCGCCGCGGTCGCTGAGGCCCCCGCCGTCAGCGTGGTCTACCTGGATTGGCAGGGCTCCCACGCGCCGCGCATCATGCTGCGCCGCGGCCGGCAGGTGGCCGGTGACCTGGACGCCGCGCTCGCCCGCTGGTTCGACCCCCACGGCGTGCTGCGGACGCCCTGGCCTGACGCCATGGCGCGGCTCGCGGCCGAGATCGACGGGCGCGACGACATCCACCTCAGCCAGGACGCGCTCAACCACGCGCAGCGGCTGGCAGAGGACGCCGCCCACGCCCAGGAGTCGGCTCAGATCCGCGAGGAGATTCGGCGCGGCGGCGGCCACCTCGAGGGCGTGAACGCGCGCCTCTTCCCCTACCAGGTTGAGGGCGTGGCCTTCCTCGCGTCGACCGGGCGCGCCGTGTTGGCCGACGACATGGGCCTCGGCAAGACGCTGCAGACCATCGCCGCCGCGACCTGGCTGATGCGCCACCGCGGCGTGCGCCGCGTGCTGGTCGTGTGCCCCGCGTCGCTCAAACACCAGTGGGCGCGGGAGATTCAGCGCTTCACCGGCGCCGACGTCGCCATCGTCCAGGGACGCGTCGCCGCCCGCCACGCGGTGTATCGCCAGCGCGCGTCGTGGACCTTGATGAACTACGAGCTGGTGACGCGCGACCTCGACCTCATCCAGAGCGAGCTGGGCGCGGACGTGCTCGTCCTGGACGAAGCTCAGCGCATCAAGAACTGGCGGACCAAGACCGCCGACGCCATCAAGGTGATCTCGACCCGTTACGCCTTCGTCCTCACCGGCACGCCGCTCGAAAATCGCCTGGAGGACCTCTACAGCCTCATGCAGGTCGTCGACCGCCGCGTCTTGGGCCCCCTGTGGCACTTCCTGCTCGAGTACCACGTGGCCGACGAGCGGGGCAAAGTGCTGGGCTACCGCAACCTCTCGCAGCTCCGCCGCACCATCGCCCCTGTGATGCTGCGGCGCGACCGGCGCATCGTGAGCGACCAGCTCCCGGAGCGCGTCGACCAGCGCGTCGACGTCGAGCTGACCACGGCCCAGCGCGGCATCGAACAGGCCTGCCTTCAGACCGCCGGCCAGTTCGCCCGCATCGCCAAGCGCCGCCCGCTGACACCTTTCGAGCAGAAGTCGCTGCTCGCCGCGCTCCAGAACGCGCGCATGGCCTGCAACGCCGCCCAGCTCGTCGACCCGGAGTCCACCGCCCGCGTCCCCAAACTCGAAGAGCTGGCGGGCCTGCTGTCGGAGCTGGCCGTCGAGGGCGGCGAGAAGGTCGTCATCTTCTCGCAGTGGGAGCGGATGACGAAGATGGCCGAAGAGGTCGCCCGCAAGCTCGATCTCGGCCTCGTGCGCCTGCACGGCGGCGTGCCGACGGCCTCGCGCGGCAAGCTCATCGAGCGCTTCACCGAGGACCCCGAGATCCGCGTGTTTATCTCGACCGACGCGGGCGGCGTCGGCCTGAATCTCCAGAGCGCGACCGTGCTGATCAACCTGGATCTGCCTTGGAATCCGGCGGTCCTCGACCAGCGAATCGCCCGGGTCCACCGGCTGGGCCAGAAGAAGTCGACCCTCGTGTTGATGCTGGTCACCGCCGACTCCTACGAAGCGCGCGTCGGCGCCATCCTCGAGTCGAAACGCCACCTCTTCACCCACGTGGTCTCCGAGGACGCCACCGACGACGTGGTGGGCGTGTCGCGCTCCACCCTCGAGCTGGCGGTCGAGGCGCTGGGCCCGGTCGAGGCCGACGCGGACTCCGCCGAACCGCCAAACGCCGAACCGGCCGATGGTGTGACGGAGAGCGCGGTCGACGCCGCCCTCGCGAGCCTCACCGACGCCGAGTCGCGGCCCTCAGAGAGTGAGGCGCCATCGAGCGATTTGGCAGCCCCCACCACCCGCGAGCGCGCGCTCCCCGCCGACGACGGCCGCCTCGCCGCGCTCATCGCCGCAGCGCAGAGCCGCCTCGGTAGCCGCCTCGAACGCATCATCGCTCGCCCCCGCGGCCTCTTGGTGGTCGCCGAGTCCACCGCCGCCGACGTCAGCCACCTGTCCGAGCAGTGCCCGGCCGATCTCGAGCTAGCGGTCATCCCACCGGCGGTCTTCTTGGCACTCCAGCGCTTCGGAATGGGCGCCCCGGCCGACAGCGTCACCGTCCACGAGCGCCAGCCCGAGATCGCGCCCGTCTTCGACCCCCACGCCGCGTTCATCGCCCGCAAGCTCCAAGCCGCCGAGGCCCTGGTCGCCAGCGACATGCACGCCGAGGCCGTCGGCCTCATCGCCCAGGCCGCGGTGGCCATCGCCGCGCGGCTGGCGGGCGCGACCACGCTGCCCGACGCCGCGAGCCTGCCGGTCTGGCTCTACACGGACGCCGTGCCGGCTGGCGTGGTGTCAGCCGAAGACGCGGCGCTGGTGCTCCGAGCCCAGGCGTTGTCAGCAGCGCCAGCCGTCCCCACAGCCCTCGCCGAGACCCTGCTGCGCGACGCCCACACCTTCGCCCAGCGCGCAGACGCCGCGGTGAGGCAGCCAAGTGGCGCCTGACGCTTCACGTCTGCGACTCATATTTCCTGGCAGAAAAATGTGTAGTCTGGGCGTCTGACGCCTGCGAACACTGACGCCTGCGAACTTCTGGCAGAAAAATGTGTAGTCTGGGCGTCTGACGCCTGCGAACGCCTGCGAACTTAGCCTTGGCCTTGCGCGGAGACCGCATGCGGAAGCGGTGTGGATGGCGGTCGTTGGTGGGGTTGGTCGGCCTCGTCTGCCAACTGCCGCTGCCCGCGAGCGCCCAGGACGTGACGGCGAGTGACGCGGACGCTGAGATCGGCCTCGTCGGCGCCGCCGAGGTCGCGATGCTGTCCGGCTATTACTACCGCGGCGGGGACGAATTCGGCGGCACATTGAACCTACAGCCGACGCTCACCCTCGGCTGGGCCTTCCCGCGAGCCGAGCTCGAGCTCGAGCTGTGGGGCGCTTTTCCGCTGCATGACCGGGCCGCGCTTCGCGACGTGCGCGACGAGGTGGACGTGACGCTGTCGGTGACGGCCGCCCCAAGCGAGCGCGCGGAGCTCTCCGTCGGCCTGCGCCTGTCCTTCATACCGGCCGACGGCGCGGACCCCTACACCGAGCTTTTGCTAGGCGCCGCCTGGGAGATCGGGGCCGGCTTCGAGCTGTGGGGCGAGGCCGCCTTCGCCCTGGAGTCCGAGACCGGCGTCTACTTCACGCTCGGGCCGGGCTGGTCAGGCGCGCTCGGCCGGGCCTTCGAGCTCGAGGTGCGCGCCGGGTTCGGCGGGACACGCGTGCGCGGCGACGTCCTGCGCGCCGTCGAGCTGCGGCTGGACGCCTCCCTCACGGCCGATCTCGGCGCGGACTTCGAGGCGGCGTTCAACGTGGTCTACGCCCACAACCCCAGCGCCCGCGCCGACGTGGGGACCGTGGGCCTGGCGCTGGGCTACGGCTGGTAGACGCGGCCCCGCGCCCGCGCGCAGGCCGGCGCCGCGGTCAGCGCGCGCCGCCGCTCGCCGGGCCGGGCCATCGACACCGGGCCAGCATGATGCGGCCGTGGGCGTCGATCTCGATGCCCTCGGCGGCCAGGCGGATCTCCTGCTCGCTCGCGCGTGCGAAGTCGCCCTTGGAGCTGACGCGGCCTTGGGCGTTGATGACCCGGTGCCAGGGCACGTCGGTTGGGCCGGCGCGCAGGCTTGAGAGCGCCCAGCCGACGTGGCGGGCGACCCGGGGCGAGCCCAAGAGGGTCGCCACGTCGCCGTAGGTCGTCACCATGCCGCGGGGGACCTGGCGCACCAGCGCGTAGACCTGCTCGTGAAAGCCCGGCCCGACCACGCGCTTCTCGACGGCGCTTGGCTCGCTGTGCCCCGGGCGTTTCATCCCTTGAGCGCGGCCTCGACCAGCGGCTTGACGTCCTTGCCCGGGTAGCGCCCCTTGAGCTTCGGCATGACCGCGCTCATCACGCGCCCCATGTCTTTCATCGAGGTAGCACCTGTCTCCTTGATGGTCTCGGCCACGAACGCCGCCGCCTCCTCAGCGCTCAGCGGCTTCGGCAGGTAGGTCTCGATGATCGCCAGCTCGGCGGCCTCGAGCTCCGCCATCTCGGTGCGCCCGCCCTTGGTGAACGCCTCGATGCTCTCGCGCCGCCGCTTCGCCTGCCGCACCAGCATCTCCAGCTCGCCCGCCTCGTCCAGCGTGCCCATCTCCGCGAGCTGCGCGTTGTGAAGCTCCGAGATCAGCATCCGCACCGTCGAGAGCCGGACCTTGTCCCGCGCCTTCATCGCCTCTTTCATGTCCGCCCTGAGCTGCTCGCCGAGTCCCATCGCGCGCCTCCGTCGTGAGCGGGGACTGTAGCCCATTGTCAGGGGCAGCGGCTACTTGACGCGCGCCAGTGCCTGAGTGCCGGAGCCGCCGGTGCCGGCCCAGGTCGAGTCGAGCATTTCGGCGCCGATGCTGGTGACGACGAACTTGTTCTCGTAGCCCGTCGACGGCACGAAGTAGGTCCAGGTGAGCTGGCCGTTCTCCCAGCCTTCGGCGCGGATCTCGAAGAGCTCGCCGTCGTCGTCGACGATCGACGTGACGTGGGCCACGTCGCCCTGCATCGCGATGGTGAACTGGGTTCCGGTGTCCGTGTCCTCCCAGACCCCCACGAGGTCCGGGCTGTCGCGCCGGGCGGCGCTGTCTTCGCTGCCCTGAGAGCCGGTGGTCCCGCAGGCGGGCGCGAGGAGGAGGAGGGCCAAGACCAAGACGATAGAGTGTGCGTGCTTCATGGGCAGCAGATTACTGTCGGTTTTGAGGCGCGTCACCGGATCCCGGTGGAATTTTCGACGATTTTCGACGCCGCCTCGCGCAGCGCCTCGTGGACGGCGGCCTCGATGCTGCCCGCCGCGCCGGGGACCAGGGTCGTGGCGTTGATCTCGAGCACACGGGGCGAGACCAGCGCGATGGCCGGATCGCGGGCCGGGTGGGCGCCGTGGTGGGTCAGGATGGCCTCGTGGGCGACGGCGATGGCGGTGGTGGAGTCGAGGGCGTCGGGGATCTCCACGCGAAACCCGTGTTGGGCGTCGCGGGACCTGGCGGCGCAGCGCTCGACGGGGCTGGCGAGCACGCGGCTCCACGGCAGCCGCGTCTCGGTGGCGGAGCGCGTCTCGAGGACCAGCCACAGGCGCCCCATGTGCTTGACGTGGCCTTCAAAGGTCGCCGCCTTGATCGCGTCGCCCACCCGCAGCGTGTCGGTGGCGCGCAGCACGAGGCCGGCGGCGTACTCGCGCACGACGAACCAGAAGGCGCCCATGGCGGCCAAGACCACCGCGAGGCCGATGGCGTTGGACCACGCGGGGCCGGCGTGGGCCACCGAGCGCGCGATCACGAGCGCGACGGCGATGCCTATGACGAGCTCGGCCAGCACCACGACCCGGTCGCGGGCGAAGGGGCTGCGGCCGTCGTCGCGGCGGTTGCCGAACGCGCGACGGATCGTGCGCAGCGCGAGCAGCACCGTGATGAGGGCGAGCGCGAGCAGCAGGGCTACCAGCGCCAGCTCCGAGACGTGGAAATCCTCGCTGACGAGCGGCATCAGAGCACCCCGCGGTCGGTGAGCCAGCGGGCGACGTGGGGGCGGATGAAGCGGGCGAGCTCAAGGCTGCCGCGGCGCGTGCGGGTCGCGAGGCCGCTGCGCAGGAGCGCGGCCGTGGCGGCGGCGAGGGGGGCGGGCCCGAGGCCCGTGATGCGGGCGAGGCGCGCGTCGTCGAGGCGCCGATGCAGCACCAGCTCGACCACGAGCCCGGTGATGGTGGGGTCGAGGGCGTCGAAGGCTTGCAGCGGGGGTGCTGCGCGGGTGCGGACGGTGACGCAGCGGTCGTCGACGGCGATGAGCGAGGCGATCCACGCGTCCAGGGCCGCGCCGACTGCGCCGTCGGTGCGGTCGAAGAGGCGGGAGAAGGCGCGGGCGAGGCGCCATTCGCCCGGGCGCAGGTCGAGGCCGGGGAGCCGGAGGTCGAGGCCGGAGGAGTCGTGGCGGCTCATGATCGCGCGGCGAAGGGCGAGCGCGTCGAAGGGGCCGGCGACGATGGTGGCCAGCGCCTCGCGGTCCAGACGGCCCAGGCGGCGCAGGAGGCGCAGGGCGTGAGTGTTGACGACGACGACGAAGAGCAGGCGCGCGCCGTGGCGGTCGATGAGGCGCGACAGGGCGTCGATGGCGGCGAGGCCACCGGGGGCGCGCTCCCACCAGAGCTCGGCGTCGTGAAAATACAGCGCGGTGTCGGGCGGCAGCGACGCCCAGATCGCGTCGGC
>CAZNZH010000121.1:5714-10567 GCA_964577445.1 uncultured Myxococcales bacterium | reverse complement strand
CCAACACTGGCTGAAACGCCGTTTGGACGCTGATCTGGGAGGAGCTGCACCCCATTGTATCTCGTTTTCGAAGCAACCGGCCGCGCGGTCGACCCAGTCGATGGCGCTTTGAGCTTGGCGATACAACGGGCCTCCAGCGTCTTGGGTGACGCGCGAAGTTGGCGTCACCCGTCATCTCACCGCTCGCGGGCGACTCCCGAGGGCGCCGCGCCTCGCCGCGGGTCGCGCCGGTCAGATGGGGGGCTTGACGTTGATGCACTTCTTTCCGATGACCGGGAAGCTGATGCACATGTCACCGCCGATGGTGATCGACTCCTTGCGGCCCTTGCAGATGTCCTTGACCCAGTTCTTGGCGCAGGCCTTGCCCTCGAAGGTCAGGGTGAACTGGGGCGTCCCCTGAGGCCACACGCTGACCTCCGCGTAGATCTTGCCGGAGAGCTTCGCGCCCGCCCCGAACGCGGAGAAGTCCTGGGAGAAGCCGACGGAGCCGGTCCACCGGAATGCGCCGAAGAAGATCGCGATGGGGTTGTCCGGTGGAACGACGCTGATGGTGCTGGCGAAGCTCTGGCCGAGGACCTCGAGGCTGGCGTTGCCCGTGATGCGCGTCCCGCTCGAGTCGTGGACGATGGAGCCGCTGACCTTGAGGTCCAGCACGCCCTCAAGGCCGACGCTCGTCGCGCCGTTGGTGGCCAGCGAGAAGTGGCCGTTGGGCTGGATGGCGCCCGAGACGTCCAGCGAGGCGATATACACGTCCAACTTGCGCGCTCGCCAGCTTGAAGCCGCCGACCTCGATGTTGCTCGTGCCCTTCAGCTCGAACTGGCTCGGCGTCACCTGGCCCGAGAGATCCGCCTTGACCGGCCCGACATCCACTTTGCCGCTCAGGGTCAGGGAGAGGGAGTCGCTGCTGGCGGTCGCGTTCATCGACGCCAGCTCATAGCCCAAGACCGACATCTTCCCCGCGCCCTCGAGGATCCACGTCCCGAGGTCTTTGGCCACCGTCAAGGTCGCGTCGAAGCTGCTGCCGGTCAGCGCCTCCAGCGAGCCCTTCAGCTCGAAGCCCGTGACGCTCGACAGGGTGGCCGTCATGCCGCTCAGCGGGAAGCCGAGCACCTCGACGCCGCCGAAGCCCTGGAGGAAGTACGAGCCGCCAAAGCCGACGTCGCCGCGCAGCTCGATCGTCTGGCCGAGCTGCGACCAGGTCGTGCTGACGCCAAAGCCCGTCTGCTCGATGGTGACCGAGGCAGACGCCGTCTGAAAGCCCGGGATACCGGTCTCGGCGACGCCTTGCAGGCTGAAGCTGCCGCCGCTGGCCACCCGGGCGCTGAAGTCCACGTTGCCGATGACCGGCACGCCCGCGCTCATCTCGAAGCGGAAGCCCTGCTCGTCCAGGCCGCCGTTGACCGTCGCCACCTCGATGCCGGCGATAGAGCAGGTGGCGCCGCCGCTTGAGAAGTCGCAGTCGACCAGGGTCTCGAAGAACTTCAGGAAGGCGGCGAAGTCCAGCTTGAACGAGCCCCCCTCGATGCGGATGCCGTCGTCGCTGTCGATGATGAGGCGCACGTCTTGCAGGCTGAAGGGGCCCGCGGTCAGGTCGGCCTCGGTGGTGACGCGGAAGCCGCTTGAGTCGACGAAGCCCCAGGCTCTGCCGGCCTGCTGAATCGTGATGGCGCGGAAGGCCTCAAAGAGCTTGCCCGCGCCGCCTTGGGCGAGCGCCGCGCCGGGGCTGAAGCCCTCGCCGTTGAAGTACAGCACGCCGCCGTCATAGCGGAAGGCGCCCTTGCCGACCTCGATCTCGAGCGGGCCGGCCTCGAGGCGGATGGAGTTGGCGTTGCCGGCGAAGGCCAGGTCGCGCAGCACGTCCTCGGCGGACTGCTGAGAGCCCGCCGCGGCCAGGGAGCTGGCCAGGGCCTGCGGATCACCGGAGATGAAGCTCTCGAGGATCGCCGCGATGTGGTCGACCGCGTCGGTGGCGCGGACCACGATCTCGCCGTCGACGAAGACGTTGGCGGGCAGCCCCGCGATGGGGACGAGGGCGAACTCGCCAGCGCGCCAGATGTGGCCGCTCATCTGCATCGGCGCGAAGCCCGAGCCATCGTAGAGGTCGATGGCGCTGCGCCAGGTGAGGTTGCCGCCGTGGCTGAGGCCGATGCCGACGCTCTTGACCAGCTTGCCGGTGCCCTCGGACAGGGCCGCGCCACCGACCTCGACGATGACGCCGGGGTCGGTGGGATCGATGGCGACGGTGGCGAAGTCGCCCTCGGAGATGTTGACCGCGACCTTGGCGCCGACCTGGGCCTGCACGCCGGTGTCGGCGGCGGCGAAGACGTAGGGGCGGCCGTCGGCGAAGGGGCCCTCGAGGTCCATGGCCAACAGCTCGTAGCCGAAGCCGTAGCCCAGGGTCAGCGACGGCGCGTCGGTCGCGACGCCGATGGATGGCCAGGCCGAGAGCGCCGGCAGGCCGGGGATCTGCCCGAGGAGCGTGAAGGGATCGCCGCAGCCGACGTGGACCGTCGAGCCGCCGGGCAGGGTGACGTCGCCGAGCGCGGTGTCCAGGGTGACCTCGCCGCTGGTGTCGTAGCCGCCGCTGGCCGCGACCCAGGTGCTGACGAGGTCGAAGGAGGTCACGCCGCCGACGTCGACGCTCAGGGTGTCGCCGTCGAGGTCACAGCCCGGCGGGGCGTCGTAGCCGAAGCCGGCCGGGACGCCGCACAGGTCCGGGTAGCCGTCCGCGTTGGCGTCAGCGCAGGTCGCGTCCTTGGTGTGGGTGCCGTTGAGGCGGTCACACAGGGCGACGGTCGCGAGGTCGCAGCCGCCGGGGTGACAGCACGCGCCGCTGACCGAGGGCACAAACAGCGTGTCGACCGCGGCCTCACAGGCGGTCTGAGACAGGATCGTGCAGACCTTGCCGGCGCAGCACTCGCCCACGTCGTCGGCCAAAAAGGCGCCGCCTGAGATCACGCAGGCGTGGTCCTCGTCGGGGCCGCAGCCCGAGGGGCGGCAGCAGGTGCCCTGGACGGGCTTGCGCACGAGGTCGACGGTGAGGGTGTAGGGGCTGGTCGCCGGGGCGAACAGCTCCAGGAACTGCTTGATCAGCCCGTCGACGGCGATGCCGATGAGGTCGTCGGTGTTCACCACCCCCGAGGTCGTGCCGCTGGCGCCGAGCGGCGTGCCGTCGGGGGCGGTGGTGATGGTGCCGGCCCAGGCGGCCGCGACGCCCTGCACGTCGAGCATCAGGTCGATGGTCGTACCGGTCAGGGTGCCCGTGGCGCTGCCGGGGACGAACGCGTTCGCGGTGAAGTTGTCGCCCACGGGCGCGAGGCCGATGAAGCACGCGCCCTCGCCCACGGACTGGACCGGCGGGTCGAGGCGCTCGTCGATGACCGCGCGGACCGTGCCCGTGCAGCGCCAGTAGAGCGTGGTGCCCGTGGCGAGCGCCACCGTCCCGGAGCCGTCCATCGTGCCCTCGTAGTAGCCCGAGAGGTCGCCGGCGTAGTCGCAGGGCACCTCGGGCGGCGCGACGCAGCCGGTGGCGGGGTCGCAGGCATCGGCGGTGCAGGGCAGCTTGTCGTCGCACACCCGCGGCGTGCCCGGCTGACAGGCGCCCCCGGCGCACTGGTCGTTCACGGTGCAGGCGTCCCCGTCGTCGCACGGGAGCAGGGCGGCGGTCGACACGCAGCCCGTGCCGGGGACGCAGGTGTCGACGGTGCAGGGGTTGCCGTCGTCGCAGACGGCATCGACCGGGGTGTTCGCGCAGCCGGTGCCCTCGGTGCAGGTGTCGGTGGTGCAGGCGATCCCGTCGTCGCAGGCTGCGGGGTCGAGCGCGTACCCGCAGCCCCCGTCGAGGGTGCAGGAGTCCGTCGAGCAGGCGGCCCCGTCGTCGCAGGCGGCGTCGTCGAGGGTGCGGAGGCACCCCTCGGTCGCGCTGCACGTCTCGCCGGTGCAGTCGATGTGGTCGTCGCAGGCGCCGTCGTCGGGCGTGTGCACGCAGCCGACGGCCGGATCGCAGATGTCGAGGGTGCAGTCGACGCCGTCGTCGCACTGCTCGACGGGCTCGTCGTGGCTGCAGGCGCCGTCGGCGTCGCAGGTGTCGATGGTGCAGGCGTCGCCGTCGTCGCACAGCGCCGGCTCGCCCGCGCCCGGCGCCTCGTCGGTGTCTCCGTCGCAGTCGTCGTCGACGCCGTTACAGGTCTCGGGCACGCCCGTCGCGCCCGGCGCCGGGGTGTGGGTGCAGGAGTAGCCCGCGGCTGGCAGCGCGCAGACCAGACACGCGCTGGCGGTCGCCTCGGCATCGACCAGGCCGTCTGGGCCCAGCACGGCCACGCCCGCGGTCGTCTCGGCCCACAGGGTCGCCCCGGCGCCGCAGGTGGTCGCGGCGGCGGCGAGGACCGCGTCGACCTCCTCGGTGCCCACCGCGGAGGCGGCTGTGCCTCCCGCGCTGGTGCAGAGCGCCGCCACCTCGTCGGCGCCGCGCTCCTCGTCGCTGAGGGCGGCCAGCAGACAGCGCTCGCCGTACCGCGTGCCGCCGAAGGGGCAGCCCGGCTCCGGCAGGCACCCGTCGTCGGTGCAGGCGGTGCCGTCGTCACAGAGGGCCTCGTTTTCCTGAACCTGGCACTGGCACTCGACGCACACCGCTCGCTGGCAGGCCGTGGCGGCGAGCCCGTCGCACTCCGCGTCCGTGTCGCACTCGCACAGCGGCCCGGCCTCGCCGTCAGCCAGCGCGTCCGCGGCGTCGATCTCGGCGACGGCGTCGATCTCCCCGATGGCGTCGATCTCGGCGACGGCGTCGATCTCGGCGGTGGCGTCGATCTCGGCGGTGGCGTCGATCTCGGCGGTGGCGTCGATCTCGGCGGTG
>CAZNZH010000121.1:0-5614 GCA_964577445.1 uncultured Myxococcales bacterium | reverse complement strand
CGGTGGCGTCGATCTCGGCGGTGGCGTCGATCTCCCCGGTGGCGTCGATCTCGGCGGTGGCGTCGATCTCGGCGCCGGTGTCGCTGCTAGCGTCGCCGGCGTCGTGGACGCCTGCGCTGGTGTCGGTATCGCCGCCGCCAGTGCCCGCCCCGCACGCCACGAGTGAAGAGGTGAGCAGGACTACAAACAGAGAGCGAAGCGGACCCATGGCGACTCCCGCGGAGGCTGCTACCTCCAAGAAAGGGGAGCGCGGAGGTTAGTAAAGCCGTCGCAAGCAGGGCAATAGCACATCGCGGGGAAGCCGTCTGGCGCCCGGGTGCGGCACCTGGCGAGCCTCCATTGATGAGCTGCCCCCCAAAGGGGACGTGGAACTCGGCCGGCGGGGCAACCCGACCAGCAAGCTCCGCGTCTGGACCCGACCCCTGTAAATGACGCCGTCGGGGCCCGAACCAAGGTCGGCACCGTGCCGGCGGCCAGGGGGGCGAGCGAGCGCCTCGCTGGGGGTGACGCAACCGAGGGCGCACGGAGACGGGCTTTTGCCCGTCGCACACGCGACCCGAGGGCGCGGCGCCGCCAGCGTGGTGCGTAGCCGCTCCCCTGGCCGTCGGCTACTGGCTTGGGGGCAGGAAGCCTACTGGCAGAGTCACCACTCCGCCGTCGCCTTGGCCTACGGGCTCCCAGGTGTCCGAGGGGGCGTCGCCGACGGAGACGCGCACCGCGATCGGGTCGGCGAAGGCTTGGCTGCCGGGTTTGTAGGTGCAGGCGCCGACCTCGAGGACGGTGATGATGTCGCCGGCCACAATGGGCGCGGGCATCTCGACGATGAGGGTGCCGGCGCCGCCCAGGGAGACGAAGCCGCCGTCGACGTGGCAGACCGTGGGGTCTTCGGGCCACGCGTAGAAGGCGTCGGGCGCGCCCAGGGCCTCGTCGGCGTCGCCGGCCGAGACGGGCGACGGCGTGGCGACGTAGAAGGTCACGGCCTGGGCGTAGAGGTGCTCGCCGCTGCCCTTGCGGGTGATGACCACCGCGTCGATGTCGGCGCCCGGGTCCGCCCCTCCCGTCGCGCCGCTGAGGTCGTCGATTCGCACGTATCTGTATGGCTTTCCGCCGCTGGTGTCGCCCACCCAGACCCGCGCCTCGACCGCGCCGCCGGGCACCGCCTCGCCCTCGGCGTTGAGCACCTCAAAGCGCCCCACGTGCAGCCCGGGCACCAGCGGCGCCTCCAGATCGACGCCCAGCTCGACCAGCGCGTCGACGACCGTGCAGGGGATCTCGAGATCCGAGACGCCGAAGCTCTCGCCCGCGGTGTGGCCCAGCAGGTATCCCAGCCAGTTGGTGGTGCCCGCGTCGCGGAAGGTCCACGCCAGCTTCAGCAGCTCACCCGGGGCGGCCAAGAGCGTCCCGACCTCGCTGGTGGACACCAAGAGCGCCTCGTCCATCAGGACCAGCGCCTCGCCGCCCCACGCCGGCAGCGGACCGGCGCCGTAGCGCGCCGCCAGGAGCTCCTCGGTGTTGAGGCCGCACAGGCTCATCGCGTTCGCGGCCTCAAAGCCGACGAAGCGCCAGTGCCACGGCTCCCAGACGTACTGGGTCTCCGCCACCTTGTCGCGCCCGTAGGTCAGCACGATCCCGAAGCGGTGCGCGTTGGCCTTGACCCACAGCATCTGCCAGCTCGCGGCCATCTCCAGGGCCGTGGCGCGGCCAAAGCCCGAGATCTCGCCGTTGTCTTTCCGGTAGACGAGATCGCCGGTGGTCCCGAGCTGGTGCTCGGAGTGGCCGGGCATCGCCGAAAAGGTCGACGCCGACAGGATGGCGTCGTCTTCGGACAGCCCGGAGGCCTCCTCGCTCTGCACGTAGCTCGAGAAGAGCCCCTCTTGGGTGGCGTAGGACCGGAAGCCCGAGGCGATGAAGAGCTCCGCCCCCACCTCGGCGTAGGCGGCGTCGAAGAGCGCCTTGAAGCCGATGCGGCCGTTGAAGCCGACCCCTTTGCCGTCCCAGCTCTCGATGGGACCGAGCGGAGCCGGCGCGTCCCAGGCGGCCTCGCGCAGGCTGAGCTCCTTGGACGAGTAGTAGGACGGGATGCAGACGAGATCGTGGCCGCTGCGGCGGGCGCTGCGGCGGGCGGCGGCGCCGCGCAGGCAAGGGTTCCACGTCGACTCGGCCGAGATCGGGTAGGACGCCGGGATCGGGTAGACGCGGTTGACGTAGTAGAGCAGGTCGTCCGGGTCGTCGGGCATGGGCTCGAACTGAAGCAGCGGCGAATCGCAGGCGGCCAGCCGCTCCTCGAGCTCGCAGGGGGCGCCGCCGTCGGGCTGGACCACGGCGTCGGGCCGCGGGCCCGGGTCGGCGGCGACATCGCCCGACCCGTCGATTCCCCCGTCGGTATCAGCGTCTTTGAGGCCCCCGTCCAGCCCGGGACCGGCCGCGTCGGGCCGGCCCGCGTCGGCGCTGGCGTCGGCCGCCGCGTCTCCCCGCACCGCGTCGCCGTCGCCGCCGCAACCCACGGCCAGCAGCCAGGCTGCGGTCAGGGCGGCACCGAGTCGGCGACTCACGCCGATCACCCCGCGATCGCGAGCTCGCGCCCCGCGCGCAGCTCGCGCCGCGCCCGCACCGCCGCCGCCAGCCCCTCCAGCATGGGCACGGTGTCCACCCACGCCACGCAGGCGTCGGTGATGCTCTGCCCGTAGGTGAGCGCCGCGCCCTGTGTGTGGGACTGCTTGCCGCCCACCAGGTGGCTCTCGATCATCACGCCGAAGATCGCGTCTTCGCCTGCCGCCACCTGCGCGGCGACGTCTGCGCAGACCGCCGGTTGACGCCGATGATCCTTGTCGCTGTTGCCGTGGCTACAGTCGATCATCAACCGCCAGGTCGAGTCGGCGGCCTTCAATCGCGCGGCGGCCTCTCGCACGTGGGCGCTCGAGTAGTTGGGGCCGCTGCTGGAGCCCCCGCGCAAGATCACGTGGCACGCGTCGTTGCCCGAGGTCGCCACGATGGCCGCGACGCCGTCCTTGGTGACCGACAGGAAATGATGCGGGTTCTCCGCCGCGCGAATAGCATCGATGGCGATGTCCAGCGTGCCGTCGGTGCCGTTTTTGAACCCGACGGGCACCGAGAGGCCGCTGGCCAGCTCGCGGTGGACCTGGCTCTCGGTGGTGCGGGCCCCGATGGCGCCCCAGCTCACGAGGTCGGCGATGAACTGCGGGGTGATGGTGTCGAGGAACTCGCAGCCCGCCGGCACGCCCAGCTCGCCGAGGTCCAGCAGGAGCTGCCGGGCCATGTGCAGCCCGCGCCGAATCTCGAAGCTGTGGTTGAGGTTGGGGTCGTTGATGAGGCCCTTCCAGCCCACCGTGGTGCGGGGCTTCTCGAAGTAGACCCGCATGATGATGAGCAGGTCGTCGGCCAGGCGGGCGGCGCACGCGGCGAGCAAGCGCCCGTAGTCTTTTGCGGCGTCGACGTCGTGGACCGAGCAGGGCCCGACCACCACCACCAGCCGGTCGTCCTCGCCCCGCAAGATCCGCGTGGTGCCCTCGCGCGCGGCGGTCACCGTGTCGGCGACGGCCTCCGTGACCGGCAGGTCGTCCATCAGCACGGCGGGGGGCGTCAGCGGCTTGATGGCCCGGATTCGCAGGTCGTCGGTGTGTTTCGCCATCGTGGGGAGGTCGCCTTGGGTCGGTGGGCGCGAGGAGGGGGCGCCCGAGATCGGTTCGATCCTACGTGACGCGCGGCGTCATGGCCAATCAACGATGCTGCGAGTTCATTTCGACAGCACCGCGCAAATCCGTGACGGACGCACCGCCTCCGCCCCGCGGCGCAGGGCCGGCGGCCCACCGCTCGCCCGGAGGCGAGCCCGTCAGAACGGCTTGAGGACCGCCGGGATGGTGTCGAAGCGGATGGCCAGACTCGACGCGTCGTAGTCGCCGTCGCCGTCGAGGTCGATGTCCGTCTCGACGATGAGGTCCAAAAGCGAGATCACCGCGGCGCTGTCGACCGGCAACACCGACGGCGGCAGGGCCGCGATGGTCGAGATGAGCTGCTTTTTCGGGGTGGCGCCTCCGATGACGCCCGTCAGCCCGACGATCTGCTTGCCGTCGGCACCCCCGAACTGCACGGCGGCCCGGACCTGGGCGTCGACGATGGTCAGCGCGATGAAGACCCCCGGGCCGATGGCCAGCGCCATGGTCATCACGTAGCCCTGGCCGCCCGCGCGCAGCTCGCCGTCGACGATGGTCGCGTTCGGCAGCGAGAAGTACGGCGTGCACGACGGCGAGTAGCTGAACTGGGTCGGGACGTACTCGCAGGTCTCGGCCTGGAAATCGCAGCCGTTGGACTTCGAGTTCCATCCCAGATCGCTGTCCAGCACCGCGAACTCGAACTCCTTGCCGTCGGTGGTCGCGTTCTCGAGGTCGACGACGTAGAGCACCGAGGCGCTCGCCAGGGCGGTCGCCAGCGGGTCGTTCATCAGCGCCGCGATGACCGAGAGCGAGTTGTCGACGCCGCCGCCGCAGGGCTCGGGAGCACAGGTGTCGGGGTTGTAGTCGACGTCGAGGCCCGAGCCCGGGTTCGCGTCCCCGGCCATGAGCAGGCTGATGACCTTGACCGCCTTGGTCGTCACCGGCGTCAGGCAGATGCCGCAGCCGGCCTTGGCGCCGACGCAGGTGCCGGCGACGCACGTGTCTTCAAAGGTGCAGAAGTAGCCGTCGTCGCAGGCGCCGCCGACGTAGAAGTGCGTGCACCCGACGGCGGGATCGCAGCCGTCCGCGGTGCACTCCTCGCCGTCCTCGCAGTCGATGGCGGTGCCGCCCGAGCACACGCCGTCCTCGCAGACCTCGCCGCTGGTGCAGAGATCGCCGTCTTCGCACGGGCCGGAGAAGGGCTCGTTGGTGCAGGTGCCGTCCGGCTGGCAGGTGTCGGTGGTGCACGCCTCGCCGTCGTCGCACTTGGTGTCGGGGGTGTGCCAGCAGCCCGTCGCGGGGGTGCAGCCGTCGAGGGTGCAGGGGTCGGAGTCGTCGCAGTCCAGCTCGACGGAGCCGGCGGTGCAGGCGGAGTCCACGCAGACGTCGTCGAGGGTGCAGGGGTCGCCGTCGTCACAGGACACGGCGATGGGCGTCTCGACGCAGCCCACGTCCGGGTCGCAGGTGGACTCGACGCAGGGGTTGGAGTTCTGGCACTGAACGGGCGCGGTGGTGATGCAGACGCCCAGCTCGCAGACGTCGCCGTCGGTGCAGGCGTCGCCGTCCGAGCAGGGGGCGCCGTCGGCGAAGGGCTTCCACGCAGGGCCGCCGGCGGCGTTGGCGTCGCAGGACACGCAGCCGCCCGGCGGGGAGGCCAGGTTGGCGACGCAGGTGGGGGACTCGCCCGGTTGCAGGCAGAAGCCGGCGGCGAGCTTGTGGGTGCAGGCGCCGCCAGCGCAGGCGTCGGCGGTGCAGGCCAACCCGTCGTCGCAGGCCATCGGGACGCCCACGCAGGCGCCGGCGGCGTCGCAGGCGTCGCCGCTCGTGCAAGGGTCGCCGTCGTCGCAGGGGGTGTTCTCGGCGCAGATCGGCTGGACGTCGCCGTCGGGCAGCGCGTCGGTCGTCGCGTCGGCGTCCGCGCCGGTGTCGGAGTTCGCGTCCGG
>CAZNZH010000120.1:0-10577 GCA_964577445.1 uncultured Myxococcales bacterium | reverse complement strand
GCCGCGTCACCACGGCCTCGGCGAGGCGGAATCGGTTCCACGCCGAGGGCTGAGCGTACTCGTCAAGCCCAGCCCAGTCCGTCGACTCGTAGCCGGTCGACGCGGCGTCGTTGAGGGCGAGGTCGGCCCCCAGGATCTTGCCCAGGTCCGGCTCAAACCCCAGCGCGCTCCAGGGGATGCGCAGCTCGGCACTCCAGCCCACGTCGTCGATGCCGTCGCCGACCCCGCCCTGGAGCGTCACCGACCGGACCACGCCCAGATCCGTGCTGGGATCGCCGTAAGATCCGGCGCCCGCCGCGTCGTAGACGTCGCCGAGGACCGAGAGGATGACGTGCCGGTCGTCGGCGTCGGGCAGCACGCTCAGTGACAGCGCAGGGTCGAGCAGCACCTCGATGCCGTCGGACTGCCAGAGCGTCGGCTGGTCGTTGCCCGTCGCGGGCGCTAGCAGCTCGTGGTCGGTCACCGAGGCGGCCACATAGAGCGCGTCCGGTGTCCACATCACGCGAAACTCAGCCACGGCGTGGCCAGCGCTCAGGGTGAGCGGCGCGACGGCGTCCCACTCGGCCAAGACGCCGTCCACGGTGATGGGGCCAGCGGCAGCGGGTACATCCAGCGTCGGCACCGCCGGCACCGAGCAGGCGTTGCTCACCTCGGCGCCGCAGCTCCACCCGGGCGGGCAACTGCCGCACTGCAAGATCGTCCCGCAGCCGTTCGATAGCGAACCGCACTCAGCGCCGGCCGCCTCGCAGGTCGTTGGGTTACAGTCGCTGCCGCACACGTTCGGCGTCTCGACGCCACACGCGGTGCCGGCCGCGCATGCGCCGCAGTGCAGCGTGCCGCCGCAGCCGTCGCCGACGCTGCCGCACTGGGCGCCGAGCGAGGCGCAGTCCGTTGGCTGGCAGACGCTGGTGCACTTGTTCGCTGTGGCCGCGCCGCACGTCATCCCGCTCGGGCACTGGCCGCACGCCAGCGAACCGCCGCAGCCGTCGTCGGCGCTGCCGCACTGCGCGTCGAGCATCTCACAGGTCTTCGCGACGCAGGTGGCGCCGCAGACGTTCGCGGTGGAGACGCCGCAGGTCTGCCCGCTGGGGCAACCGCCGCACTCGATGGTCGCCCCGCAGCCGTCGGGGAGCGCGCCGCATGCCCCGCCGCAGGTCTTGGGCACGCAGGCTGGCGAGCAGGTGTTGGCCGCGATGAGCCCGCAGATCCCGCCGTCATCGCAGCCCGCGCACTGAAGCGTCCCGCCGCATCCGTCGGGGGCGGAGCCGCACTGCACTCCGGCTGCGGCGCAGCTCAGGGGCGTACACGGCGGCGGCTGTAGCGGCATGAGCGCCTCGATCCGGCTCGCCAGCGCCTCACGCGCCGCGTACAGCGCTTCCGGCGTCGCGTCCGTGACCTTGGAGGGCTCCGGGAACAGCGCCTTCACCGTGCTGCGGGCGAAGCCCTCGTCGCCGAGCGCCTGCAGCAGCACCAGGTACTCGTAGTCCTCCATGCCCTCGCGGATGAGCTTCATCCGTATCGACTCCACCGGGATGCCCGTCTTGCCACCGATCTTCGCCGGGGTGCCCGGGTAAAAGAGCGTCCCGTCGCCGTTGCCCGAGAAGTCGCACGAGTTGTTCCACGCGGTCGTCAGCATGTGCGTCGTCTGGAAGTAGAGCTCGCCCTGGATGTCGTACTTATAGGACAGCCACTCCATCGCGCGGTTCTGAATCGCCGCCGAGTCGATGGCGTAGGACGGCCACCCGGTGTACCAGGGGTCGACGGTGGCGCTGCACCCGGTGCCGCAGCCGTGCGACATGCAGGACTGGTACCACCAGAGCTGCTTTCTCGGGCTCTGGTCCAGGAAGGAGGTGTAGACGCTGCGCTGGTCGCTGCCGCCCTTCGGGTGCATGTACTGGACGATCGGCACGAGGATATCGACGCTGTCGAGCAGCCCGTGCTTCGCCGCGTCATTATAGTCGGTGGTGACCAGGGGCGGCACGCCGGCCGCCTGTACCACCTCGGCCTGCGGTTTGATCGAGCTCCACGGGCAGCCGGCGGGAGGCTCGTCGCAGGTGTAGTCGAAGGCGACGTCGCCCCAGCCTTTCGAGTCGAAGTACTCCTTCCAGGCCGCCAGCTTCGAGGGCGGCGGTGCCAGGCGCAGCGTCGTCATCTTCGCGCCCTCCATCCGGCCGGGCGCGGTGCCGTTGAGCAGGGGGCCGTAAGTCTTGTCGAAGTCCGCGTAGGTGCCGAAGTGGTAGACCACCGTCTCGAGCGAGATGCGGTGGTCCAGCGCGGCGCGGGCGTAGAGCACATGGTATTTTTCGACGCCCGCGTCGTAGCCGCACGCTTCGTACGAGCCGTGGTGCGCCTCGCACGCGTCGTCCCAACCCATGCCAAAGGCCGACTTCAGGCTGGCCGTCGCGGGCAGGTCGAAGGCGCGGACTTGCAGTTGGACGGGCACGACGACGGTCCCGATGCCGGAGCCGGTCACGGTCACCGTCCCGGTGTAGGGGCCCGGCGTGGACCCCGGCGGCACGAACACGTCGACCCAGACCGCGCGGGACTGTCCGGCGGGCACGTCGAAGGGGAAGGCGTTCCGCTTCTCGCCGAAGTACGGGTCGACGTCCGGGATGAGGGGATCGGGCCAGTCGCCCTTGGCGCCTTCGGTGCTCGAGGGGGTGACGACGGGGTACAGCCCCTCGCGGTAGACCACGATGCGGCTCGTCGGGATCGTCGCACCCCCAGGGCCTGTCAGGGCGCCCGCGCTCATGGACACGCCCTGGACCCCGCCGTCGAGGGCCTGGACGACCACCTGGAAGGCCTCAAACTCATTACCGGCAGCGGAGATCGACGCGACCAGGTTCGCGGGCGCCGGTGTGGACGGCCGAATCTTGGTCAGGGCGTGGGTGACCCCGACCTTGCCCGTCGAGGCGAACGTGGGCGGGGCCAGGAAAATCAGCCATAGCGCCCCGGCGTAAGCCAGAAGGCAACGGCTTCGAGCGTTGCAGAACATCGCCGCTCCTGGGTGTGGCCGTTGGCGCGCGGGCGGGCGGCTGCGTGAGCCGAGCCGACGAACCCGACGCCTTGGCCTCGGACTCTATCAGCGATGGGCCATCGCGCACAAGGACCGCGCGCAGCTCCGCGGGCAGCGCGATGCGAAAGGCGCATCGCACTAGGGTCGTACGCGGTGGTGGCAGCGATGAACGGAGCTGGGGTTGCGGGGGTGAGCGGGGAGGGGGACGGGGGACGGGGGGCGAAAGCGCGGCTCACCACCGGAAAGCTCGTCGCGATCGCGGAGACTCAGTCGAGGACGGGGATGAGGCCTTCAAGCCCGATGCGGACCAGCTCACGCCGGAATTCGGCGGAGACGTGGCGCAAGTACAAGCGGCGGCCCGGGGTGACCATGCAGTGCCCATAGAGGCGCACCAACGCGGCCATCCCCCCACCGTCCAGGGACGGCTCAGAGGCGAGCGACAGCAAGATCGAGCTGCTGGTCGTTGCTTCAAGGCCGCGGATGAGCTCGGCCAGGGTCGGCGCCGCCGGGGGCGTGAAGCTGCGCTCAGCGGACCATGCCTCTTCGCCCGGGACCGCAGCGTCGAGTTCGGGCGCGTTGGGCGCGGCCCCGTCTACGCGGCGGAGCACGGGGCCGACGGTCGCCGCCGAGCCCAGGCCAAGCCGCTCGTCGACGTCGACTCGACTGAGAATTTTATTGGGCGCCCTTGCCATACCAGACCACCGAGACAGTGCGCAGAAGAACGCGAAGTTCCATGCGCAGATAGGAAGAAAAGCGATAGAGGTGCGCGACGTAGGCGAGGTCGTGGAGGACCTTGTCGCCGACGCCGTCAAATGTGGTGTCGTAGCCGCACTGGACCTGCGCCCAGCCGGTCACGCCGGGGCGGACGGCGGCGAGGCGCTCGCTGTAGCCGGGCACTTGCTTGCTCAGCTCGGCCACGATGCTGGGACGCTCCGGGCGGGGGCCCACCAGGGTCATCTCGCCGATGAGGATGTTGAAGAGCTGGGGCAGCTCGTCGAGCCGGTGCTTACGAAGGAATCGGCCGAGTCGCGTGATCCTTGGATCGTTTTTTGCGGCCCACACGGGGCCCGTGGCGGCTTCGGCTTGTTGGCGCATGGTGCGAAACTTCAGCATGTAGAAGGTCACCGGTGTGCCGTTGCGGCTCCACCGGGTGCGGTCCTGGCGGTAGAAGACGCCACCGGGGCTGTCGATTTTTATCGCGACCGCGATGATGGCGACCAGCGGCGCGGTGGCGATGACACCTGCGGTGGCGGCCAGGAGATCCAACGAGCGTTTCACTGTGCGAACGGACAGGGGGGGTTGAGGCCACTGGGCGGCGGGCGAGCTCACCGGGCGGCGCCACAGGCCGTCTTTGCGGCCGGTCATGAAGCGGAGCGTGCCCTCGAAGTACGCGAGCTGCGCGGCGAGCCCGTAGCGCATGCCGCGCATCAGCCGCACGCGGCCCAGGGCCGTCGACTGGAGGGCGAAGGGCATCGCGGCGACGGCCGCGCCACCGGCCAACACGGCCAAAGCGGCGGTCATTCCGAACCACGCGCCGGCGGTCCATGTGGTGGTCACGGCCAGCGCCAGCAACAGGAAGGGTCCGAGCGTCTTCAGCGCCTTGCGCCACAGGGGCGGCGCCAGCCCGAGCTCGGGGCGGAAGGCGTGGCGGTAGCGCCAGAGCATCTGGTGGTTGCCGTACGCGATGCGCGCCCAGCGGCGGTAGAGCGTGCTCAGGCTGTCGGTGGGGGCGTCCCAGGCGACCGCGTCGGGGCAGAACGCGATCCGGTATCCGGCGAGCCGAACCCGGAGCGGGATGATGAAGTCGTCGTTGATCGTGTCTTCGGGCAGCGGCGCGACCAGCGATCGGCGCACGAGGTAGGCGGCACCAGCCACGCCGATCAGCAGGTCGCGCTCGGCCTCAGCCTGACGAAGCCGCTGTTCGGCGTCCCAGTAGGCGACTTCGGCGCCCGCGGTGGGGTCGGAGGCGACGACCACGTAGCGCGGCGAGGCGAGGCCCACGCTGGGCTCGACCATCGCGCCGACCAGGACGTCGAGGGCGCCATGGCTGAGCTGTGCGCTGGCGTCTGTCAACAGGAGCAGGTCACCGGAGGCCTCGCTGACCAGCCGGTTCAGAGTCGCCGGCTTCCCGAGGCGGATGCCGTTGACCAGCAAGCGCACGCCACGATCGGCGAACTCCGCCACGATCTCGTCGGTGCCATCGGTCGAGCCGTCCGAGCAGACGAGGATCTCGACCGGGATGCCGCCGTCGGCGAGGGCGAGCGCCCCGAGCACCTTGGCGCGGATGTGCTCCGCCTCGTTGCACGCGGGGATCAGCACGCTGACCCGCGGCGTCTGCCGCGGCTCGGCGCGGATCGCCGGTCGCTCGAGCACCTGTCGCCGCCGCACTACCGCGGGGTAGAGCAGATACGGCGCGGCCAGCAGGACGGCCAGCGCGGCGATGGCGATGATGGGTAGCGAGATGATCATGAAACCTCGAGGCTCCGGTCTAGAGCCTTGAGCAGGTGTACGCGTCCGACTGAGCAAGATCTTACAACGGCGCTCGAAAAGCGCGGTTGCCCGACCCGTTCCATCCCCCTAGCGCAGCCCCTCAACAAGGTCGCGAGCATTATGGCAGAGACGAGTAACACGCGAAACGGTTTTTTTTGAGCGTATCGATAATTACGACGTAACCCGTGGACAAAATACCGGGTCCGAGACATGGGGAGCGGCTGGGGCTGGGCTGGGCTCGGCTGGCGAGCGGCTGGGCACGCGCGCGCCGGCGTTGGGTCCGGGCGACCCCGACATCGGACTAGGCGCTGTGCCGTGCTTCGCGGTAGGCTTTCGCCCGTCGCCCACGGGACGAGGGGTCCGCTCGGCTCGCTGGCTGAGCGGTTTCGGGCGCGGCGCGCGGACCAGTGGGAGCTCAGAGCCATGGCTCAAGGTCACGACGAACATCCAGGGCGCGGCGGCGCCGACGATCCTCGGTCGCTGGATCCGCAGGCTCTGGTCGAGCGATTCTTCCGATCCGTCGACGGCGGACCGGAGCGCGTCGCGCTGGTCTTCGGCGGGCAGAGCATGACCTACGGCGAGCTGGAGGCGCGCGCGTCCCGGCTCGCGCGCCACCTCCGCGCGGTCGGCGTCGGCCCTGAGGTCCCGGTAGCCATCCTGCTCGATCGCTCGCCCGATCTCGTCGTGGCGATCTTGGCGGTCATCCTGGCCGGTGGGGCGTACGTGCCGCTTGAGCCCGATTACCCGGCCGAGCGCCTGAATTTCATGCTCGCGGATGTCGGCGCGCGAGTGCTGCTGAGCGAGCGGCGATATGCCGGCACATCCGAGCGGTCCTTGGCGCCGGGCGCGGGCGGCTCCCTGGTGCTGGTCGACGGGGACGCCCTCGAGATCGCGGGGCGGTCGGCTTCGCGGCTGGACCGGGTCACCGGCGGCGGCGACCTCGCCTACATCATGTATACGTCCGGCTCTACCGGCGTCCCGAAGGGGGTCATGGTCGAGCAGCGCAGCGTGGTTCGCCTCGTCTGCGGCGCGGACTACGCGCACTTCGGGCCGGACGAGCGGTTTCTGCTCTTCGCCCCCGCCAGCTTCGACGCGTCGACCTTGGAGCTGTGGGGGCCGCTCCTAAACGGCGGGACCCTGGTGATCGCGCCGGCGGGGCTGCCCTCCCTGGGCGCCATCGGCGACGTGCTGCGCGCGGGAGCGGTCACGACCCTCTGGCTGACGTCGGCGCTCTTTCACGCCGTCGTCGACGATCATCTCGAGGCGCTGGGCGGGGTCCGGCAGCTTCTGGCCGGTGGCGACGTGCTCTCGCCTGAGCGCGTGCGGCGCGTGCTCGACGCGTTTCCGCACTGCACGGTCATCAACGGGTATGGCCCGACAGAAAACCCGACCTTCACCTGCTGTTACCCGATGGTGCACACAACTGTTTTGGAGGGGGCGGTGCCGATCGGGCGCCCGATCGCGGGCACCACGGTGCACCTGCTCGACGCCAGCGGTTCGCCCGTCGCGGACGGCGAGATCGGCGAGCTGTACGCCGGCGGGCTTGGGGTCGCGCGCGGCTATCTCCATCGCCCGGAGCTGACGGCGGAGCGATTTGTCACCGACCCCTTCGCGGAGGGTGCCGGCGCGCGAATGTACCGGACGGGCGACCTCGCGCGGCGCCGCCCCGACGGGGTCCTGGAGTTCTTGGGGCGCATCGACGGTCAGCTCAAGGTGCGGGGATTCCGCATCGAGCCGGGCGAGGTCGAGGCGACGCTGCGGCGACACCCCGCGATTCGCGACGTGGTGGTCGGCGCGACCTCGCTGGGCGGCCAAAAGCACCTGACCGCGTGGCTGGTCGCCGTCCCGGGGCAGGTCGCGCCGGACCTCGCGGAGCTGCGGCGGTTCTGCGCGCCGCTGGTGCCCGCCCACCTGGTGCCGACCCGAATGGTCGCCCTCGCCGACCTGCCGGTCACGCCGAACGGCAAGATCGACCGCGCCGCGCTGCCGGAGCCGAGCGCCGTGCCCCCGCCAGCGGCGCCGGCGCACGCGGCCCGTGCGGACTCACGCGCGAGCGTCGCGGCGCTCTTTGCCGAGCTGCTCGGTGTGCCGAGCGTGCCCGGGAACGTCAGCTTCTTCGACCTCGGCGGGACCTCGCTGCTGGCCATGCGCCTGGCCGAGCGACTCGAGCGCCTCCGGTCGCGCCCCGTGCCGGTCGTCACGCTCTTCGACCACCCCAGCGCCGACGCCCTCGCCGCGTGGCTCGACCACGACCCCGATGCGTCGCCGGCCGATGCGCGCCTCGCCCGCCTGCGCCGGCGCGCCACCCCGGCAGCCTCGCAGAGCCAAGCCCAGGACGGCATCGCCATCGTCGGGATGGCGTGCCGCTACCCCGGCGCCGCGGACGTGCACGAGCTGTGGCGAATTCTGCTGGAAGGGCTGGAGACGACGGCGTTTTTCGACGTCGATGGCCTCGACACCGGCGTGGACCCTGCGGAGGCCGCCGACCCGCACTACGTCCGCGCGCGGGGCGTGCTCGCCGACGGCGACCAGTTCGATGCTGGGTTTTTCGGCACCACGCCGCGGCTCGCCGAGCTCACCGACCCGCAAAACAGGGTCTTCCTCGAGACGAGCTGGGAGGCCCTCGAGGACGCGGGCTACGACCCGGCGCGGGCGGACGGGCTCATCGGCATCTGGGGTGGCAAGGTCTACAACTCGTATCGACCGGCCTGTATCGACCCGAGGCCCGAGCTGCTCGAGCAGGTGGGGGCGCTTCAGCTACGCCTGCGAAACGAGAAGGACTACCTGCCGATCTGGGTGGCGCACGCCTTGGATCTGCGAGGGCCGGCCGTGGCGGTGCAGACCGCGTGCTCGACCAGCTTGGTCGCGGTCGTCCAGGCCTGCTTGGCCCTCCAGACCGGGCAGTGCGACATGGCGTTGGCGGGCGGGGCGGCGATCACGGTGCCCATTCGCAGCGGGCACGTCCACGTCGAGGGCGGCATGCTGTCGCAGGACGGGCACACGCGCCCCTTCGACGCCGCGGCGACCGGCACCGTGTTTTCGGACGGGGTCGGCGTCGTCGTGCTCAAGCGATTGGCCGACGCGGAGGCCGATGGCGACACGATCCACGCGGTCATCCGGGGGGTGGCGCTCAACAACGACGGCGCCCACAAGGCCAGCTTCTCCGCCCCGACGGTCGAGGGGCAGGCGGCGGTGGTCGCGATGGCGCTGGCGCGTGCGGGCTGGGACGCGCAGACCATGCAGTACGTTGAAGGGCACGGGACGGCCACGCCGCTGGGCGATCCCATCGAGGTGGCCGCGCTGACCCGGGCTTTCCGCCTCTGGACCGACCGCACGGGCTTCTGCGCCTTGGGGTCCATCAAGAGCAACTTCGGTCACACGACCGCCGCGGCTGGCGTGGCGGGGCTGATCAAGACCGCCCTGGCCATCGAACACGGAGTTCTGCCGAAAACCCTCAACTATGAGCGCGCAAATCCCGAAATAGACTTCGCGATGACCCCATTTTCCATCCAGAGCGAGGCTTCGGCCTGGGAGCTTCCGAGGCGCGCGGGCGTCAGCTCGTTTGGCGTCGGAGGCACAAACGCCCATGTCGTGCTCGAGGCCTTTCAGCGCCCGGAGCTCGGGGCTCACCCCACGCGCCCGCAACAGCTCGTGATGCTGTCCGCGCGCTCGAAGGCTGCGCTGGACGCCGCGACGTCGCGCCTCGCCGCGTTCCTCCGCCGGGCGCCCGAGACCCCCCTCGCCGACGCCGCCTACACCCTGGCCGTGGGGCGGCGGGCCTTTGCCCACCGGCGCTTCGTCGTGGCCGCCGACAGCCCCGGCGCCGTCGAGCTCCTCGAGTCCCTGGCGCCGGTCCGCACGGGCACGGCGCAGGCCCCGGACCGCTCGCCGCGCATCCTTTATATGATGCCCGGGCAGGGCTCGCAGTCGCCGGGGATGGCGCGCGCCCTCTACGACGAGGAGCCGCTCTTCCGCCAGACCCTCGACGCCTGCGCGGCGACCGCTCGAGCCCACGGCGGCCTCGATTTGCTAGGCGCCCTCTACCCGGCCGCGGGATCCGACCCGGAGGCCGCCGCCGCGAACCTGCGCCGGACTTCGCTCGCCCAGCCCGCGATCTTCGCGGTCGAGCTGGGTCTCGCGCGCCTGTGGACGAGCTGGGGCGTGCGGCCCGACGCGCTGGTCGGGCACAGCGTCGGCGAGTTCGTCGCGGCCTGTCTCGCTGGCGTCATGGAGCCCGACGACGCGCTGCGCTTGGTCATCGAACGCGGGCGCTTGATGGACGCGCTGCCCGCCGGCGCCATGCTCGCGGTCCGCGCCTCCGCCGACGCGCTGGGCTCCCGGCTGGGCGGTGACCTGGCGCTCGCCTGCGAAAACGCCGCGGAGCTCTCCGTGGTGGCGGGCCCGGCCGCGGCGATCGACGCGCTGGCCGAGGCGCTCACCGCGCTCGGCGTCGCCGCGCGGCCGCTGCACACGTCGCACGCGTTTCACTCGCCCATGATGGACCCGATCGTCGCGCCGCTTCGCGCCCTCGCGGCGACGATGACCCTGTCGCCGCCGCGGATCCCGATCGTGTCGAGCGTCACGGGCACCTGGCTGAGCGACGCCGAAGCCACGGACCCGTCGTACTGGGCGGCGCAGGCGCGCGCGACGGTGCGATTCGCCGCGGCCCTTCGCACCGCGTGCGCCGACGGCGCGCCACGGCTGCTGCTCGAGGTCGGGCCCCGGGTCACGACCACCACCTTCGCGCGCCACGACCGCGCTGCGCTTGGCCCGGTGACGATCGTCGCGACCCTGGACACCGACGCGACGGGCGGCGACGACTGGGTGGCGCTACAGGCCGCGCGCGGTCGCGTCTGGCTGGCCGGCGCGGAGCTGGATTTCGGTGCCTGGTATGCGGCAGAGCGGCGCCAGCGGGTCCCGTTGCCGACCTATCCGTTCGAGCGTCGCCGCCACTGGCTGGATCCCGTCGAGCGGAAGCCGCACGCTACGACGGAGAGCCACGCCGACATCGAGGCGCTGCTCTCGCGGCAGCTTGAGATCCTGTCGACGCAGATGAGGTTGATCCGTGAGC
>CAZNZH010000119.1:0-10582 GCA_964577445.1 uncultured Myxococcales bacterium | reverse complement strand
AAGCAAGGCGTAAAAGTAGACAAAGTGCACGTTGACATTAAGCCCACACGTGCAAACAAACCAGCTCAAAACCGCTCGACAGATTACAAAGGGGTTACAGTTATTGGTAATGAGTGAACCCATTTCATTACCTTGGGCAAAAGAAATTACCGAACAAATAGCCTCGGGTAAGTCTTCTGTTATTTTATTGCACGGCAATGTGCGTGACTACGGCTTCGACGCCCACCTGGGCTTTGCGAGCCTCCCGGATCGCTTCGAGACCTATTGGGTGGATTCGGGTCTCTTCTCGGCAGGGCTGCCGCACAGCGAGGCCGGAGCGATCCGATACTCGATGACCGAGGGCATCGTCGTCCAACGCGTGACCGACGGCGGCGCGTCGTGCGGCAAGCTCGTCACGCAGGTTGAGGCCCACCGAGAGGAGGTCGCTCAACTCGATCTTGAGCATCGGATCTCTCGAGACCTCGCCTTCATCACGGAGCTCCTTCACGGCGATCACGACCCGCCACTGCTCGTGTACCTCGAGCGCCCGGGCTTGCTCTTCCCGCCGCGCGGAGATCACTTTCGGACCTCAAGCTGGGTGGAGTACGTGCTCCGGTGGGCCGCGCATGCGCCTCAACGCGACACCCCCTCCGACCGGGAGGTCTTGACGTCCAGGCGAGGGCGCCACTTGGTGGTGCTCGCTGCGGACGGCCTGGAGGAAGTCAGCCCGGAGCTTCGGAAGCGAGCCTACGGAATTGTGCACATCGATGTGGGGCGGCCCGGGACTCCACTGGCACGGCGCCGTATGCTCGCGGCGTGCATGGCGGCGTGCAACGCGGCGCCCGTACCGATGCCCTTCACGCGGCTGGGCCAGCGTGCGCAGGAATTGCCCATCGAGGTCCACGAGCTGGACCGGATGGTCGAAGCCACGGCCGGGCTGAACTTCCAAGGCATCGAGTCGACCCTGCTCAATATTCTCGAGCGCGGTGTGCTACGCGGCCAGGCGCTTCCTATCATCAAGGAGCAACGGACCCAGCTTATCCACACCGAGTCGGAAGGACTCATTGAGCTCATAGAGCCGACACGTTCCCTCGATGACATCGTCGGGGGACTCGCGGTGGTTCGGGAGCGGCTCGACGGCATCATCAAGGGGATGGCCGGAGCACCCGCAAGCCCAGAGCGATTGCTCGTGCCGGCCGGAGTTCTCTTCGTCGGCCCTCCCGGCACCGGCAAGAGCCTGACGGCCGAAGCGCTCGCTCACGCGTGCGACTCCGAGGGTGTCCACTTCGTCCGGATGGGCGACTTCCGCGACATGTGGGTGGGGCAGTCCGAGCGCAATTTCTCGCGGATCCTGCGGGTGCTGGAGACCTTCGGCCGGGTCATAGTGTTCATGGACGAGCTCGATCAGAGCGAAGGTGGCTCCAGGTCCGGGGGCGACCGGCACGAGACCAGCCGGCGCATCTTTGGACAGCTCCTCTCGTTCATGGGCGAGGATCGTCACCGCGGGAACATCCTTTGGATCGGGGCGACGAACAGGCCCGATCTCCTCGACCCGGCGTTGGTGCGCCCAGGTCGTTTCGACGTCGCGCTGCCGTTCAACCTTCCGGATCCTGCAGGCTGTCGGGCCATCCTTGAGGTTCATCTGCCCAAGGCGCCCGTCGCGGACCAGTCGACCATCGAGGGCCGCCAAACGGTGGCCATCGCAATGCACAGAGCGCGGTTCTCAGGTGCGGAGATCCAGTTGGTTGCGGCGGAGGCGGCCCGCCGCGTGCGCGCGTTGGGCCGAGACGCGATACGCGACGCGGACCTGCTGGAGGTGACCAGCGACTACGACGGCACCCAGAAAAACACAGGGTCATACGTGGAAATGCTGAAGGCCTGTCGCGACTTCATCCCGTTCCGCTCGCTCCGAGGCGAAGCGTGATGGCCGAGGGCACGTTGCGCGTGGCGCGAGTCATCCTCGGCTCGCGCTCAAACGGGCCTGGACTGCGCGACGTGTTCTGGGTCGCGGGCTGCGGTATTCACTGCCCGGGTTGTATCAACCCCGAGTTTCTCGACCCCGACGCAGGCCGTGCCATCCGCCTCGAATCGCTCGTGGAGTTGATGGCGCGGCGCGCATCGCGCATCGAAGGTATCTCCATCTCGGGCGGAGAGCCGACCGAGCAGCCCGAGGGCACTGCGTCCCTCGCGCACGCCGCACAGGCGTTGGGCCTCTCGGTGGTCGTGTTCACCGGCCGGACCTACCCGAGCTGCAACCGGGACCCTCGGCTCGCCTCCTTGCTCTCGGCATGCGACCTCCTGGTTGCGGGTCCATTCATGGCGGCACGCCCAAGTCGCGGTCAGCGCCTGCTCGGCTCGACCAACCAGTCGCTGCACTTCCTCACCGAGCGCTACGACCAGCGAGCCCTGGCGGGCGTGGTCGATGGCGACTTCTTTCTTACGGGCGACAAGCTGGTGTGGACGGGCCTCCCCACCACGGACTGATCGGCCGCGCGGCGCCACGGCTGCTAGCCCGAGATCGCGAATTTCCGCCGCGACATCCGCCCCCACGCGCCCCGCCAGATCGCCTGCGGGTTCGAGTCGCGCGCGCCCGCGAACATCACGAGTGACCGATCAGGTCTGCCCTCGGCGTCGCAGAGATCCGCGGTCAGAAACCAAGCCACCCCGCCAGGCCGGCCCGGCAGAGGCGTGGTGTGCGGTGGCCGATCAGGCGTGCTCCATCATTGACACCGTGTTGCCGCCTGCGTAGTTTCCGCGCCCGCTGGGCCCAGGGCATGTCGCGCTCACCAAGCCGACCGCCCCCACCGGCCCCCAACCGCCCGCTCCCGGGCCACAGAGGTGAACATGTTCGAAGTATCTTACGGTGAGGAAATGCAGACGTTCGAGACCCGCATCCAGGCGATCGCCGCCGCGAAGGATCTCTCCAACGACAACCGCGGCGTCGTGTCCATCACCGACGAGTCGCGCCGCGAGCGCATGACCTATCAGGGCGGCGAGCTGATCAGCTACGACTACGAGACCCGCCGGAACTAGGCCGTCGGCCGCTCAGGCCTCGAGATCGTCGGGCTCCTGGGCCTCGTAGCGCACCTCGAGGATCTCGATGACGGTCTTCTCGCCCACGTGGCGCAGCACGACCTCATCGCCCTCGCGGCGGCGCATGAGGGTCTTGCCTAGGGGCGAGCGCCACGAGATCCGGCCCTTGTCGGCCTCGATCTCGTCCTCGCCGACCAGCGCGTAGGTCCGCTCGCTCCCGTCCGGGTAGGCCAAGCACACGGTCGCGCCGAAGTAGACGACGTCTCCGCGGTCCACGGCCGGGTCGGCGACCTCGGCGGCGTCGATGCGTTTGTCGAGCCAGCGCAGCCGCCGGTCGATCTCGCGCAGCTTCTTTTTGCCGTAGATGTACTCGGCGTTCTCCGAGCGGTCGCCCATGGCCGCGGCGGCGCTGACCTCCTCGACGATGACGGGGCGCTTGCCCTTGCGCAGGAGATCTTGCTCGCGCCGGAGCCGGGCGTAGCCGCGCGGCGTGATGTAGTTCTTCCAGTCAGCCATGCCGCGCAGGCTACCCGATGCCGCCGCGGCGCGGTAGAGTCGCCGCCGGGCGGCCGCGGGAGAGCGATGTGTGTGGCAGGTTCGGGCTCAGCGCGACGAGCGAGGTGCTGGCGGGTTGGCTCCAGCTCGACCCCGACGAGCTGCCGCTCTTTTCCCCGCGCTACAACATCGCGCCCGGCCAGGACGCGCTCGTGGTGCGGCCCCGGGCCGACGGGCGGCTGGCGGTGCGGCCGGTGCGCTGGGGCCTGATCCCGTCGTTTAGCGGCCCAGGACGAAAAAAGCCCCTCATCAACGCGCGGGTCGAGACGGCGGCGACGCGACCTGCCTTTCGCGCGGCCTTCGCGCGGCGCCGCTGCCTGGTCCCTGCGGACGGTTTTTTCGAGTGGCAGCAGACCGGGGCGGCCAAGCGGGTCCCGTGGCATCTGGGTCTTGAGGGCGGCGGGCTCTTCGCCCTGGGCGGGCTGTGGGAGCGGTGGCGAGACCGCGAAACATCAGACAGCATCGACACATTTGCGCTTCTGACGACCCGGCCGAACGCCCTGGTGGCGAGGCTGCACGACCGCATGCCGGTCATCGTGCCGCGCCACGGCTTCGACCGCTGGCTGGCCCGCGACGTGCCCGGCCAAGCGGTCCGCGAGCTCACCGAGCCGCTCGAGGCCGGCGCGATGGAGGCGTGGCGGGTCTCCGAGCGGGTCAACAGCGTGCGGTTTGACGACCCCGCGTGCCGGGCGCCGCTGGCGTAGGGCAGACGGCGCGGGGGAGCTCGCCAGGTCTACCGCACCCGGTAGAGGCCCACCGGGAGGGTGGCGCCGGCGGGGTAGAGGTCGAAGCCTCGGTCGCCACGGTTGGGCGCGTCGTAGGTCGTCAGCGGCTCGAGGCGGTGGCGCTCGACGAAGGCCTCGCAGCCGGCGACCATGGGCGAGCCCGGCGGCGGCGGCCCGGCGGTGGCGCCCTCGCGCAGCGCCATGTAGCAGCGCATCCCGAGCAGCGCGTAGGCGCCGTCAGCGCAGGTGGGGGAGCTGGGGTCGAGGGCCCCGAGGCTCGACAGCGTCGGCGCGGGCTGGCGATCGGCGAAGAGGTAGAAGGGGAAAAAGCGTGGGGTCTTGCCGGCCGGCGGCGGGTCGGTCTCGTCGAGGGTGGCTAAGCAGACGCGGCCTGCGGGGAGCGTGGCGGCGGCCCGGCGCAGGAGCGCCTCCTCGGTGTCGGCGTTCGTCGGCGCGTAGAGCGGCCAGACGGTGAGGGCGGCGCTGCCCAGCCAGGCGGCGATGAGGAGGCCTCGGAGTGCGAGGGCCGCGCGGGGATCTGTCCGCCTGGCGCTGGCGGCCCAGAGGAGATCGGCGCCCAGGGCGCCGGCGAGGGCGAAGAGCATCCACGGCGGGGCGTGGACGCGGGGGATGGAGACGTCGGGGAGGTCGACGCGGGTGAGCGCGGCCCAGGCGAGGGCCACGACGATGAGCCCCGCTGCCAGCCAACGATCCCGGTGGGCGAGGAGCGAGGTGGCCAAAAAGGCGACCAGCAGGGCCGGGCCCACGGTCAAGACCACGCGGAGGCCGCCGAGGGTGAAGAGGTCTCGGGACGCGCGGGGCCAGAGGCCGTCGAGGCCCGGGAGGGCGCCGGTCGAGACCAGCCAGGCGACCACCTGACGCACGAGGGCGACGTGCGGTGGGGCGAGGCACAGGGCCGCCGCGGTCATCAGGGCGGCCGCCAGCCAGGCGCGAGCGGGCCACTGGGGGCGCTGGCGGAGGAGCACGAGGGCTGACAGCGCCAAGGCGGCCGGGCCGAGTTCGGGGCGGGAGAGCGCGGCGGCGGCGAGGCAGGGCGCGGCGAGCAGGAGCGGGAAGGCGCTCGCTCGGGCGGCGGCGACGCCGAAGATGCCCAGGAGCAGGAGCGCCGTCGGGGCCACGAGGATCGACTCGGAGGCGTGGTCGCGCCAGAGCAGCGGGGCCGAGGCCGTCATCCACGCCAGCAGCGTCGGGAGCGCGGGGCGCGCGGGCCACAGGCGGGCGGCCAGGGCCCAGAGCGCGATCAGGCCGGCGAGGCCGTAGAACCGGTTGGCGAGCTGGACCGCGGCGTGGTCGGGCCACCAGGCCAAAAACGGCGCGTAGAGCCAGTTGGCGCCGGCGCCGTAGCGCAGCGGCTGCATGGCGATGAGGGCCTGGGTCTGGGCGTAGCCGTCGTAGACCATGACGAGGCGGCCGGGGGCCAAGGCGTGGGTGAGCAGGGCGATGGCCGCGGCACAGGCGAGGCCCCAGCCCCAGCGCGGGTGGGCGCGGGCGTGTGCGGTGAGGGTGGACAGCGCGCCGATGAGCAGCGCCAGGGCGGCCGCCAGGGCGAGGGCCACGGTGGGGCCGGCCAGGAGGAGGGCGGCGCGCTCGAGGGGGCGCCGTGCGGCGATTCGCGAGGAAAATCCTGGGTTTTCGGCGGTCGGGGAGGGGGGCGCGGCCGCGAGGCGCAGGTCGGCGCCGCGGGCGTCGCGGAGCGCGCGGGCCAGCCACAGGGCGAGCTGTGGCGAGGGCTCGGGCGAGCCGCTGAGCGTCGCGACGGAGGCCTTCAGCCCTCCCGCGGGGTCGGCGGTGAGGCGCACGGTCGCCGCGCCGTCGGGGCAGCGGACCAGGGCGTGCCAGGCGCTGGGGGTGACGGCCGGCGGGCTCGGCCGGCAGGCGTCGGTGCCGCGGCCGAGCTCGAGCCAGGCGGTCTCGATGTGGGGACGCGGCGGCGCAGCGGGGGCCAGGCCGCGTAGCCAGGCCGCCGTGGCGAGCGCGGCCAGCAGCCCAAGGGTGAGGGCCACGCGCTGAAGCGGCGCGCCGGAGCGCCACGCCAGAGCCAGGGCCAGCCAAGCGAGCGCGGCGGCCAGGGCCAGCCAGGCGAGCACCGGCGGTGGCGCGGGGCCAGGTGCCGAATCGCCAGCGATCTCCTCGGTGTTTGGGGCGGGCGGACCCCAGCCGAAGCGGGCTGCGACCGCGCGCGCCTCGGCATCGTCGGAGTCGGCCATCAGCGCCTGGGCCAGGAGCGCCGTAGCCAGCTCCGGCTGGGCGGTCTGAGAGGCCAGCGCCGCCGCCCGGGCGAGCACCCGAGGCTCGTCCGACCAGATGGCCAGCCGCGCCAGGTCGAGTCGCCCGGTCGCGAGGTCGCGCAGGATCTCGGCGGCCGGGCAGGCGCCCCGCGGCGGGCAAGGCGGCGGTGTGCCCGCGGCGGCCGAGGCCAGCCAGCGCGAGAGCGTCCCCGGCGGAGGGAGCGCCGCCGCGGTCAGGAGGCGCTCGAGGTCGGCGTCGGTCTCGATCGCGCCCTCTTCACCGACGCCGGGTGTTGCGTCGTGGCCGCCCGCGCCGGCCCGGCCGGAGAGCCGCGCCGCCAGCGCGGCCGCGTCGCGCCCAGCCCGCGCTCTGTCGGTCGCCGCGACGAGCCGCCGCCAGCGAAGCTCCACCCCGTCGGCGTCCAGGGCGCCGAGCAGCGCCGCGCGGACCGGCTCCGGGAGCGTCGGGGCAGCGGCGAAGGCACCCCTCCTCCCGCGGACGAGGCCCGCGCCCTCGGCGTCTGGCGCGACGATCGCGACCTCCACCGGTCCCGTCGGGCCCTCGAGGACGACGCGGACTCGGTCCGCGGTCGGGTCCGCCGCCCTCAGGGTCCACCCGGGTGCCAGCACCGCGCCGGGCGTGCCGACGATCCGCGCCGCGGCTCGCTCCTGCCCGGGCTCCAAGACCAGCTCCGGCTCCGGCCCCGCCCTCGAGAGGTCGGAGAGCGCCGCCTGCCCTGTGGCCCCCACGCAGCACAGCGCGACAGCGACCCACACGCCGCCCATCAGGCGCGCCCGTCGGCCCGCCGCCGCCGCGCCACCGCCCACGCGGCCACGAGCCCCGCCGCGACGACGGCGAGGCCTGACAGCGCCGCCCACAGCAGAACCCCCGAGGTCCCGGCCGCGCCCTCATCGGCGGTCGCGACCGGCAGCGGGTCGCGGTTCGCGTCGTCGCCGCGCGGGTGCTCCCAGGGCCCCACGCACGGAATAGGGTCGCCCCGCTCGATGCACGCCGCCAGCAGCTCACGCATGCGCACCACGCGCTGGGTCTTCTTCTCATTTTGCGTGGCGCTGCCTCGCTCTTCGGCCAGGTACCGGTCCAGATCCGCCAGGGCCAGCCGGGGGTCCGACCACCGAAAGATCTCGGCGCGGCAGTAGTAGACGTCCGGGTCGGGCGCCTCGAGCGCCATCGCCTGCTCGATGAGCGCCAGCGCCTCGTCGCGGCGCCCGAGATTGAACGCGTTCATCCCCAGATAGATGAACAGGCGCGGCTGCTTGCCAAAGATCGGCAGCAGCGGCCGCAGCATGGCGTCGGAGCGCTCGAACTGCCCCTCGTAGTGCAGCAGCACGCCGGCGAGGAAGGCCGCGATGTGGTCGTCGGGGTGCGCCTCGGCGCGCGACAGCAGCTCCTGGCGCTTGGCCTTCTGCCACGCGGGGTCCGGCACCCGGTTATAGGCGCCGAGCAGCGACGAGATGAGCCCGCTGTCGGCGCTGGCCCAGGCGACCGGCTCCAGGGTCTCGGCGGCCTCCTCTGGCCGGCCCAGCGCCATCAGGGCCCGCGCTCGCCTCGCCCGCACGTCGACGGTGTCGGGGCTCCGCGTCATCAGCGGCTCGCTCACCCGCAGGGCGTCCTCAAAGCGCGACGCGTCGATGAGCCAGTCCGTCAGGGTGACGAGCGCCCGGTCGCAGCGCGGATCCGCCGCCGCCAGCTCGAGCAGCTCCAGCCCCTTCGCCCGCGCTCCCACCGCCGCGTAGGCCTCCGCGACCGGCCCGGCCTCGCAGAGCACGCCGGCCGCCTTCAGCACGTCGGCGACCGCCGCCACCGTGAGGTCCGCGCCCCCCAGCAGGTCCCCGCGCGCCTCCCCGACCGCATCGGCCCGGCTCGCCGCCTCCTCGCGCGCCAGCGCCGCCTCGGCCTTACCCGCCGCAGCGTCACCGATGCGCCAATACGCCTCCGCCAGCTCGAGCCGCGCCCCCCCAACGCGCTCAGCGTCCCCTCGCAGCGCGTCGAGCTGCCGGCGCGCCTCCGCCTCCTCGCCGACGTGCCACGCCCGCAGCGCCTCAGTGACCGTGCGCCGCGCCGCCACCGTGGTCTCGTCAGCCCCCTCGGCCGACACGACCTCGCTCACCACCCGCGTCCAGGGATCGAATTTCGCCGCCGCGACCCGCCGCCGCAGGGCCACGACGGCGACCATGTCCACCTGCGTCCCGGCGACGGCCACCGCGAAGACGCCGACCCCGTCGGTGGGATGGACCAGGGTCGCCTTGAGCCCCGTCGCCCCGTCTCGGTCAGCGCCGTAGCGCACCCGGATCCGATCGACGTCGATCTCCAATCCCTGAAACACCAAGCGGCCGTCCAAGGGCCCGCCGGTCTGTAGCAACGCGCGGATCGGAGCCTCTTGACCCGGCCCCAAGACGTAGGGGGCGGGGGTGGTCGCCGCCGCGGGGCCGAGCGCGCAACACCACAGCGTCGCCCACACCGCCCCCAGCACCAGACTCCGAGAGAGCGAACCATTCATCGCGGCGCAAACTAGCCTGTCGGGCGCTCCCACGAAAGCTGCCGCGCGTTCGGAGACAACTTCATCCCCCGAAACAGACCCGAAACAATCGGCCCTTAGTCTCCTCAGCCGTCGCGATGAAACGTGCGTCGCGGCATGCAAAACCACGCAAACTTCCACGGCACGAAGAGAGGAGAGCCCGCAGTGAGCCTTATCAAGGTCGAGTACATCTGGATCGACGGGACCCAGCCCACGGCGAAGCTCCGTTCGAAGACCAAGATCATGGACAAGGACGAGGAGCTTCCGCTCTGGAGCTTCGACGGCTCCAGCACCGGGCAGGCGCCGGGCGACAAGTCGGACTGCGTGCTCAAGCCGGTCTACGTCGTCAATGACCCGGTCCGCGGCGGCGATCACAAGCTGGCGCTGTGCGAGGTGTACCTGGTCGACGGCACGCCTCACCCGACCAACACGCGGGCGGCCTGCGTCGCCACCGCGGCCAGGTTCGCGTCCCAGGAGTCGTGGTTCGGCATCGAGCAGGAGTACACCTTCTTCGAGGGCAACGCGCCATTGGGCTGGCCCGAGCGCGGCTTCCCTGGACCCCAGGGCCCCTACTACTGCGGCGTCGGCGCTGACGAGGTCTACGGGCGGCCCGTCGTCGAGACCCACATGGACGCGTGCATGCGCGCCGGTCTGGCCATCTCGGGCATCAACGCCGAGGTCATGCCGGGTCAGTGGGAGTTTCAGATCGGCCCAGCCGGCCCGGTCGAGTGCTCGGACATGGTGTGGATGGCGCGCTGGCTGCTCTACCGCATCGGTGAGGACTTCGGCGTCAACGCCACGCTGGACCCCAAGCCCGTCAAGGGTGACTGGAACGGTGCTGGCGCGCACACGAACTTCTCGACGAAGGCCATGCGCGAGTCCTACGAGCCCTGCGTCGCGGCGTGTGAGGCGCTCGGAAAGAAGGCGTCGCTGCACATCGCCCACTACGGCCACAACATCGAGTCGCGGCTGACGGGCCTACACGAGACCTGCTCGTACAAGCAGTTCCGCTACGGCGTGTCCGACCGCGGGGCCTCCATCCGCATCCCGTGGCAGGTGGCGAAGGACGGCAAGGGCTACATCGAGGATCGTCGCCCCAACGCGAACTGCGATCCCTACGTCGTCACCCGGCTGATCGTCGACACGGTCTGCTCGGCGGCCTAGCCCGGACCGAGCGTGGGGCGGCCTCGATCCTCGGGGCCGCCCCGTGCCGGCGCGCCCGCGGGCGCATTGACAGGGGTAGACCGGCGGGGGATGACCCTGGCGTGTCACGGTCCTACTACGCACCGCGCGGCCTCCCGGCCCACCTCGCCAAGCGACGCCAGCGTCTGGCGCGGGCGCTGGGTGTCTTCGTGCTGACCCTGCTGGGGCTGGGTCTGGTGCTGGGGCGTTGCGCCGTTCAGCGCTTCTCGGCGGAGGCCGCGGCGGAGCGCGGGGCCGCGGCGCTGCTCCGCGCGATCGAGGGCGACCCAGACGCCTGGGCCGAGGTCGACGCGGGCTATGG
>CAZNZH010000118.1:0-10585 GCA_964577445.1 uncultured Myxococcales bacterium | reverse complement strand
GCGAGCAGGTCGCCACCGCCGCGACCCTGCTGGTGCGCTTCACCACGCTCTGGCTGGGCGTCCTCATCGGCGCCGGCGCCCTCTGGCTTTTTCGCAGGCGTCACCTGACAAAAAGCGAGGGCCGGGCCCCCGGCTCAGGCCCCGACCCCGCGCCACAATCGCTCTTTCCGCCCGAGCTCTAAAACGCCGCGCAGTACCCGTAGGCGTCGCAGTACGCCCCGCTCGGGCAGTCCCAGTCCGTGTAGCAGGTCGCCACGTCCAGGCAGGTGCCGTAGTCGCAGACCTGATCGTAGCCGCAGTCGTAGTCGGACCCGCACTCGGCCATGTCGTAGCAGAGGCCGTCGCCGCCGCAGACCGTCCCGTAGGGGCACTGGCTGTCGGTGTAGCACCCGCCCCAGGACTCGCAGAGCCCGTCGCCAGAGCAGTAGTCGCTCGGGGCGCAGTCGAAGTCGTCGTAGCAGAGGTCGCCGACCCAGCACGCGCCGTCGGTCGCGCAGTAGGTGCCCGCGGGGCACTGGCTCTGGCTGGTGCAGCCCGGCAGGAGCTCGCAGGCGCCGTAGCTCGAGCAGTATTCATCGTACCCGCACTGGCTGTCCGACGTGCAATCCGGGATGGCGTAGCAGGCGTAGTCGGCGCCGCAATAAGCGCCGAATCCGCAGTGCGCGTCCGTCGTGCACTCGACCTCCTGGTAGCAGGCCCCGTCGGCCGCGCAGTAGAAGCCGGGCGCGCAGTCGTAGTCGCTGTAGCAGTACGACTGGCTCGGCGGTGGCGGCGGCGGTGCGTAGTAGGGATATTCGACGTAGTCGCAGCCGGCGAGGCCCGCGGTCAGCGCGAGCGCGGCGGCAAGGGCGAAGCGGGTGGGGGTGGGGCTGGTCATGTCGGGGCTCCCTCGCACATCGGCGGGCCGGGATACGGGGGCTCCGACGCGACGTCTTCGGGGATCTTCAAAGTGTGCTTCGCCGCGCGACAGGGCGGGCTGCGATCTGCTAGAAGTTCTCGGGCTCTTGGGGGAGGTTTGCCCTTGCGCAGGCTCGGGGTTGGAGGTCGTGGACTCGCGCTGGCGCTCGCCGGTGCGTGGGTGGCGTGCCTGCCGGCGCCCGACGCGGCGCCCGGGCCGGTGGCGACGGTGCAGGCGCTGCACGCGGCCATCGAGCGCGGGGACTTTGCGGCGGCGCGGCGGCTCTACGACTTCGCGGCGCGCTACGAGGAGGTGCTGGGCGAGGTCTGGCGCGCGGGCGACGACGCGGACCGGGCGCGCGCGCTGGAGGTGGGGGCGGAGCTCTTCGATGGGTCGACCCGCGCGACCTGGAACGCGTACGTCGTGGGGCGGCGCCTGGCGCTGACGGTGCGTGAGGTGGGGCCTGGCGAGGTCTGGGTGACGGCGGACGCGGAGGCGGCCGAGGGCGAGCCGGCGTCGCAGACCTTCGCGTGGCGCTATCGCCTCAAGCGTGGGGACGCGGGCTGGCGCGTGGTGCAGCGGGAGGCGGTGACCGGCGGGGTCAGCACCGACACCGGGCGATTTTGGTCGATGGTCGGGGGCGCGATCGCGCGGGATCTCGGGCGGGCGCCCACCCTGGCGGAGCTGATCGCGAACCTGCCGAGCTATCAGAACCGCGTGCACGCGCGGACCTTCAAGGTGCCGGACTTCAACGCGGCGCCGCAGAAGTCCGCCGGCCCACGGGGCGCCGAGTGACCGCCGGGCCGCGCCCACCTACCGCGCCCGCGCCGGAGCCGGCGGGCGAGGCCAACGCGCCCGCGCCGGAGCCGGCGGGCGAGGCCAACGCGCCGTGGCTGTCACCGCTGGCGCTGATGGTGCGTGACGAGCGCACCCAGCGGGTGCTGAACGCGCTGTCCGGGCAGTTGGAGGCGATGCGGCGAGCGACGCGCGACGGGACCTCGACGCCGGTCCTGACCTTGCAGGGCGACGACATCGACCATGTGCGGCATCAGTGGGAGCTGGAGATCCTGCGCGGCGAGCACCGGCTCTACGCGCTGGGCATCCTGCTGGCTCGGGAGCTGCTGGGGGCGCGGCGGCTGCAGCTCGTCGCGCGGATCGTGGCCAGCCCGGCGAAGGAGACCGGGGCCGCGCGGCTGGTCATCGAGGAGACCCTCACGCGCGAGGAGCTGGAGCGCTACACGGACCACAGCCTCGCGATTCGCATCGCCCGCCGGTATCGGTACCGGCGAGGTCACCGCAACCCGTTCGGCAAGCTGATCATTCGGGCGAGCTTTCTTGAGATTCGGCCGCTTGAGGCTGGCACGGGTGCGCTGGCGAGCCGGGTGATGACGCGGGTGAAGGCCGACGAACAGGTCTGGAACAAGGTCTGCGACGCGTTCTTCGATATCGACGCGCTCGTGCGGCGCGACAAGCTGCTCAATCAGTCGTCGAAGTACATCAAGGACGTCTTCGGCATCAAAGTGCTGACGGCCGACCGCGACGCGAGCTACCGGGTGCACAAGCGGCTCGAGGGCTTGGAGTTCAAAGAGAGCGATCTCGAGGAGCTGGGCTGCGCCGAGGCGCCGCGATCGATGCAACTCATTGAAACTAAAGATTACATTGCCCTTCCGCCCGAGCAGAAAAAGCGGACAGGTTGGGAGGCGCTGAAGAACGTGTATCGGTGGCACGGCCACGTCTTCGAGATGCAGATCCAGACCGAGGCGAACTACTACCTGGAGGCGTCGGACCTCTCGGACACCTCGCACCGGACCTTTGAGATGCAGCGCATGGCGCTTCGGAGGGCGCTTGACGCGCAGGTGCCGCACTACCGGGAGTTTCGTGAGGTGCTGAAGGTGCTGTTCCGACCGAACGGGGGCGACCGATCGCCGAAGCTGCCGGAGTGGCTGCGGGTGCAGCGGTGAGCCCTCGCGTCCTCATCGTGCTGGTCGTGGCGGTCGTGGCGGCCGGCTTTTTCGCCGTGCGCGGCTGCGCTGACGAAGAGGAAGAGCGCGTGCGGCGCTCGTTGGCGGCGATGGTCCACGCCGTCGAGACCGGCGACCGCGAGACGCTGTCGGAGTATATCGCGCTCGACTACGGTGACCGCTTCGGTCACGACCACGACGGGGCGGTGACCCGGGTGATGAACGAGGTCGAGCACTACCCGTCGGTCAAGGTGACGCTGGCGCATCTGGACATCGACATCGAGGAGAAGACGCGGTTTGCCATCGTGCGCTTCCTGCCCGAGCTCGAGGGCGAGGCCGACTCCGAGCTCAAGGTCCACCCGAAGTACCAGTTCGAGCCGGGGCAGCGGCTGCGGCTACAGCTCCGCAGAGACGGCGACCGCTACGAGGTGCTGCGGGCGGACATGGGGATGTCCCTTGGCGGCGCGCTCAACGACTGACGGGCGGGCTTTCCCGCGCGGACGTGGACCATCAGCGCACTGACGTGGGCTGGGGTGACGCCGGGGAGGCGGCTGGCGTGGCCGATGCTGGCGGGGCGCGAGGCCTGGAGCTTCTCGACGGCCTCGCGGGTGAGGCCGCCCACGCGCTCGAAGTCGATGTCGTCGGGCAGGGCGAGGTCTTCGTAGGCGCGGAAACGCTCGATTTGGCGGTCTTGGCGCGCGATGTAGCCGGCGTAGCGGACGCGCACCTCGACCTTCTCGCGGGCCGCGGGCTCGAGGTCGGCGAGCCAGTCGGCGCCGAGCGCGGCGAGGTCGCCCAGCCCGACCTCGGGGCGGCGGAGCAGGGCCTGTAGCGTGCTGGGGCCGGACAGCTCGACCAGGCCGAGCGCCCGGAGGCGGTCGTTGGTGCTGGCGTCGGGCAGCAGCGCGGTCTCGCGGAGGCGCTCGACGGCGCGCTCGACCGAGGCCATGCGGGTCTCAAAGGCCGCCCAGGTGGCGTCGTCGACGAGGCCCAGGGCGCGGCCGCGCGGCATCAGGCGCTCGTCGGCGTTGTCTTCGCGCAACGCCAGCCGGTATTCGGCCCGCGACGTGAACATGCGGTAGGGCTCGTCGGCGCCGTGGGTGGTCAGGTCGTCGATCAGCACGCCGCCATACGCCTCGGAGCGATCGAGGACCAGCGGCGGCTCACCGCGCACCGAGAGCACCGCGTTCGCGCCCGCGAGCAGCCCCTGAATCGCGGCCTCTTCGTAGCCGGTGGTGCCGTTGACCTGGCCGGCGAGGAAGAGGCCCTGGATGCGCCGGGTCTGTAGGCTCGGCCACAGCTCGCGCGGGTCGACGATGTCGTACTCGACCGCGTAGCCGGGCCGGGTTATCTCGGCGCGCTCGAGGCCGGCGATGCTGCGCACCATCGCGATCTGGACGTCCAGCGGAAGGCTGGTCGAGATGCCGTTGGGGTAGACCTCGTGGGTCGAGAGCCCCTCGGGCTCCAAGAAGATCCGGTGGCGATCGCGGTCGGCGAAGCGCACGACCTTGTCTTCGATCGACGGGCAGTAGCGCGGCCCGCGGCCCTCGATGGCGCCTGAGTATATCGGCGAGCGGTGGAGGTTCGCCCGGATGAGCTCGTGGGTGCCCTCCTGGGTCCAGGTGACGTAGCAGGGGACCTGGCGCAGCGCGACGCGCCCGCCGTACATGGCGAACGGGCGCGCCGGCTCGTCGCCCGGCTGAACCTCCAGGCCCTCGTAGTCGATGGTGCGCCCGTCGAGCCGCGGCACGGTGCCGGTCTTGAGCCGACCCATGGCGAAGCCCATCGCGGCGAGGGATCTCGGCAAGCCCACCGCGGCGCCGTCGCCCGCCCGACCACCGCTGACCTTGGTCTCGCCGTAGTGGCAGAGCCCGCCCATGAACGTACCGGCGGTCACGACCACGGTGTGGCTCACATAGCGAGCCCCCAGTTGGGTGTTTACGCCCCGAATGCGCGGCGCCGCGCCCGAGTCGTCGACCAGGAAGCCCTCGACGCCCGTCTGCTTCACGGTGACGCCGGGTTGCGACTCCAGCATCGTCCGCACGCTCTGGGCGTAGACCAGCTTGTCGGTCTGCGCGCGGCTCGAGCGCACCGCCGGCCCCTTGCGCGTGTTGAGCTGGCGGTACTGGATGCCCGCCAGGTCCGTCGCCCGCGCCATCAGGCCGCCCAAGGCGTCGATCTCCTTGACGAGGTGCCCCTTGCCCACCCCACCGATGGCGGGGTTACAGCTCATCCACCCGATGCGGTCGATGTTCTGCGTCAGCACCAGCACGCTCGCGCCCATCCGCGCCGCAGCCGTCGCCGCCTCGCAGCCCGCGTGGCCCGCGCCCACGACGATGACGTCCCAGACCCGCTCGCCCTGGTCCTGCCTGCTCAAGCGCCTGCGCTACTTGCAGTCGGTCGCGAGCGCCTTCAGCTTCGCGCCGGTCTTCTTGCCCTCGGGTGACGAGCCGAAGCTCTTGCCGAGATACTCGAAGATGTCCCGCGCGCGCTTGCAGTCCTTCTGGGTCGCCAGCAGCTCGCCGATGCGCCACAAGGCCGCGGGGGTCTTGTCGCCCTTGATGTATTGGTCATGGACGCGCTGGTAGGCCTTGATGGCGCCGTTGATGTCGCCTTCCTGCTCGGTCAACTGTGCCAACGCGAACAGCGCGTCATCCGCGCGTGCGTCGCCGGGGAAGCTGGCTTCGAACCGGTCGAGCACGGCCTTGGCCTGCCGCGTGTCGCCCGCCTTGATGCGGTCTTGCGCGAACTTCCACTGCCCGTCGGCGTCCTTGGGCAGGTCGGCGGGCAGGTAGATCGACGCCAACCCGAGCCGCTCGAAGAGCGCCTTCTTGATCGCGTCGATGTCACGATTGGCCGCCTTCAGTTGAAAGGCGGCCGCCTCGATCTGACCCTTCACCGCCGGGACGGTCTCCTCGAGCTTCTCCATGCGAATGCCGAGGTTGGCGCCGCTGGTGCGCAGCGTCTCCTCGGCCTCGGTCAGCATGCCGTGGAGCGTCTCAAGGCGCAGCACCCCCTCGTTCATCGAGGCCTCAAGCTGCGCGCGCTGCAACTCCAGGTCCGCCACGCGCAGCTCGAGCTTCTCGAAGTTACCGAGGGTGACACAGCCCGACGACGTGAGCGCGCCGCCGATCAGCAGCGCGCTCACCATCGGGCCGAGCACCGGGTGTCGCGTGAGGCCGGGCATCGTCTAGCGCGGGTTCGTCTCAGCGCGGCGGTTTTGAGCCCAGCAGGCCTCGGTCTGCTCGGTGCAGGTCGGGCGCTCTTCGCCGTAGCTGATGACCGAAATAGAGCCGTCCGAGATGCCGAGGCGCTTGTACGCCCGGGCGACCGAGCCGGCACGGCGCTGGCCGAGCGCCAGGTTGTACTCGTCGGAGCCGCGCTCATCGCAGTGACCCTCGACGCGATAGGCTCGACCGGCCTCTTTCATGCAGGTGGCGTTGCCCGAAACGACACCCTCCTGATCCAAGCGGACCGAGCTCTCGTTGAAGTCGAAGAGCACGTTCTGGATCGTGCAGCTCGGCGTGCACACGCCGTTGATGCACTTCTGGCCCGTGGGGCAGGACGCGTCGCTCGAGCACTCCGTGGCCGGCACGCACGCGCCGCCCGAGCACTTCTGGCCGGCAGGGCAGTGGCTGTCGTCCTGGCACGCGCCGCCGCACTGGCCGGTCACCGCGCCGCCGGTCTTCCAGCAGCGGCCACCTGGGCAGTCGAGATCCGACTTGCAGCAGCCAGGGATGCGCGTGCAGACGTAGCCGGCCGAGCAGGCCATGCAAGGATCGACCTTGTTACACTGGCTTGAGTCGCGACAGTCGCGACAGATCTTGTCGACGCACACCTGGTTGTGCTTCGCGCACTGCGAGTCCTTGCTGCAGTTCGGGTACTTGGGCGCGCAGGCGCTGAGGGCGGCGAGCAAGAGGAGGCCCAAGCTCAGCAAGGCCAAGCGGAGCACGGTGTTCTGAGTCGTCTGGTCCATCGCGCGTTGTCCTCTGGGTGTACCGGTGTGGCCTTAGAGCGAGGGGACGGATGGAGACATCGCGTCCGCAGATCGGCGCCACAGCGGTGGGGCTTGGGGGGTTGATTTGGACCCTCACGGGGGAGAATCCTGCGAAAGGTGGCCGCAATCCCCTGAAACGTCAAGTCCATTCTGGTACCTGAACACGTTCGGCTTGCGCGCTCCGGCCCCCTCTGATTCAGTGTCGGCCCGCCTGCGAGCGGTCCCTACGACGGAGGTCGCTTGACGGCGACGCAGCCCGACGAGACTCAGCATCCGCGGCCCTTCTGGAAGCTCGACCGCAAACTGACGCGGCGCCTTCTGGCCCTCGCCGCGCCGGTCGTGCTGGCGATGCTGACCCAGACGGCCATCAACCTGCTCGACACCATCATGGTGGGGCGGTTGCCGAGCCAGTACAGCATCGCCGGGCAGTCGGCCATCGGTTACTCGCTGATCCTCTTGTGGGGCGTCGGCGGGTTCTTGTCCTCCTTCGTGGTGGGCACCCAGGCCATCACGGCGCGCCGCTTCGGCGAGGGAAACCTCGAGGGCGCAGGCCGCACCATGGCGAACTCGCTGCTGCTCACCGTCAGCAGCGCCGTCCTCGCCGCGTGGGGCGCGTACGTCGCCATCGGTTACGTCTTTCCCTACTTCAACTCGAACCCCGACGTGCTGCGCCTGGGCGTCCCCTACGCTGAGTGGCGGATGCTCGGGATCTTCCCGATGGTCGTCACGGTCTCGTTCAAGGGGTTCTTCGACGGCATCGGGTTCACGCGCGCCCACATGTACGCCGCGATCCTCATGAACATCTGCAACGTCGTGTTGAACTACATCCTCATCTTCGGCGCGCTGGGCATCGAGCCGATGTACGTCGAAGGCGCCGGCCTCGCCTCGGCCATCTCCAGCCTGCTGGGCCTTCTCCTGATGGTCGCCTTCGCGTTCGCACCTGAATTTCGTAATAAATACAGATACTTCAGGCTTGGCTGCATCGACCGCCGCATGCTCTGGGAGATCACGCGCATCTCGATCCCCAGCGGCCTCGCGACGACCTTCGTGATGACCGGCTTCGCGCTCTTCCTCAAGATCGTCGGCATCCTCGACGAGCGCGTCGTCGCCGAGGCCGTGGCCCAGGCGGGCTTCTGGCCCCACGCGAACGTGGCCGTGCTCCGCGCCCTGGAGGTGCACCCGCTCATCGGAGACCTCTATCTGAACGCGATTCAGGCCCGCCCGCCCATCTACGTCGCCGCCACCAAGGTCATCATCGACATCTTGTCGGTGACCTTCATGTCCTGCGTCGCCTTCGGCACCGCCACCGCGACCCTCGTCGGACAGAGCCTCGGCGCCGGTCGCCCGGACCTCGCGGAGCGCTATGGCTGGGAGTCCGTGCGCATCGGCGTGTACCTGTTCGGCGCCATGGGGCTCTTCGCGATGGCGTTTCCCGACCTGCTCTTCGGCATCTTCTCGAAGGACGTCGAGGTCATCGAGGCCGGCCGTAACTCGCTGCGCCTCATGGGCGGCTGCGAGGCGCTGATCGGCGTCGCGATGATCCTGGCGCAGGCCCTCTATGGCGCCGGCAACAGCAAGTACGTCATGAAGGTCGAGCTCTTTTTGCACGTGACGTGCTTGGTGCCCCTGGCCTACCTGCTGGGGGTCGTGCTGGATCTCGGGCTGGTCGGCATCTGGGCGTCCGCGTTCACGTACATCTGCCTGATGGCGAGCGCGATGATCTGGAAGTTCTGGCGCGGCGACTGGAAGGACATCCGGCTGTGAGCGGGGGGGCTGTGAGCGGGGCGACCATCCTCGTCGTCGATGACGAGAAGAACATCCGCTCAAGCCTGTCGCGCTCGCTCGAGATCGAGGGCTACCAGTGCGTGACGGCGGACTCGGTGGCCGGCGCGCTGGAGGCGGTCAAGGCGGAGGTCCCCGACCTGGTCATGCTGGACGTCAAGCTGCCGGACGGCGACGGGCTCGATGTGCTGCGCTGGATGAAGCGGGACCACGCGGAGACGCCGGTCATCGTGATGAGCGGGCACGGCACCATCGAGATGGCGCTGGAGGCGATACGAGCGGGGGCGCACGATTTCGTCGAGAAGCCGCTGTCGACCGAGAAGATGCTGATCACCATCGCCAACGCGGTGCGCTATCAGGGGCAGCGGCGCGAGCTCAGGGACCTGCGCGAGGAGCTGCGCGAGTCCTCGGAGCTGCTGGGTCGCGCGGCGGCGATGGAGCGGCTGCGGGAGACCATCGCGTTGGCGGCGCCGAGCCAGGGGCGGGTGCTGATCACCGGCGAGAGCGGGACGGGCAAGGAGCTGGTCGCGCGGGCGATCCACACGGGCTCGCGGCGGGCGCAGGGGCCCTTCGTGAAGCTCAACTGCGCGGCCATCCCGTCGGAGCTCATCGAGAGCGAGCTGTTCGGCCACGAGCGCGGCGCCTTCACCGGGGCGCACCAGGCGCGGAAGGGGAAGTTCGAGCTGGCGCACAAGGGCACGCTCTTTCTCGATGAGATCGGCGACATGCGGCTGGACGTGCAGGCGAAGCTCTTGCGCGCGCTGCAAGAGGGCGAGATCGAGCGCGTGGGCGGCGCGCGGACCATCGCCGTGGACGTGCGGGTGGTCGCGGCGACCAACCAGGACCTGCCCGGGCGTGTCGCCGACGGCGGCTTTCGTGGCGACCTGTACTACCGGCTGGCGGTGGTCCCCATCGTGGTGCCGCCGCTGCGCGCGCGTCGCGAGGACATCCCGCTGTTGGCGACCAGCTTCGTCGCGCGGGCGTCCACCGACAACGCCATGGGGCAAAAGCGCCTGACCGACGACGCGCTCCGCGAGCTGGCCGGGTTCGACTGGCCGGGCAACGTCCGAGAGCTCAAAAACGCCTGCGAACGCCTGGTGATCTTGACGCCGGGGGACGTGATCGACGGTGGGCGGGTGCGGCTGCTCCTGGGTGACGTGGGCGCGGTGAGCGGCGGCCTGTGGCGCCCCGGCGTCCCGCTTCGTGATCTGCTGGCCGACGCCGAGCGCGCGATCATCGTGGCGGCCCTGGACGCCAACGGTGGCCACATGACCCAGACGGCCGAGGCGCTGGGGTTGGAGCGCTCGCACCTTTATAAGAAGCTGCGGGCGCTGGACATCAAGCGGGACGGAGAGTGAGGGGTCGCGGGGCGGCGGCCGGGGGGCGTGGCCGCGTGGCGCGGCTCGGCGCGAGGTCGCCTGGGCTCGGCTGGCGGGGGCCTTGCGTGGGTGCGGGGCGGCGTGCTACCGGTCCTTCGACGCGGAGATAGCGGCTCCGGGGAGGCGACGCGCGTGATCAGTTGCCCGACCTGCGGCAAGGAAAACGAGGACTTCTTCCGGTTCTGTCTCGGATGCGGGTCCGATCTGGAGGTGGCGCCGGCCGCGAAGCCGGCGCCGGAGGCCGCGAAGCCGGCGCCGGAGCCTGAGGTCGCGCCGCGCCGGGCGACTCCCGCGCACGCGGCGGCCGTGGTCGCCGAGCCGGCCCTCTCCCCGCCTGAGGCGGCCGAGGCGCCGCAGAAAAAGCCGACAGCGCCGGCGCAGGCGTCGGCGACGTCCGCCGCGGCCCACCCGCGCGAGGCCGCTGCTGGGGCCGAGGCGGCCCGCGCCGCGCGGCCGGTCACGGACGACGTGGCGGTCGGGGGCGCGCCGCCGGGCTCCACCGCCGGGCCGAGCGGTGACGGGCCCAAGGGTCGCGCCCAAGCGCCGCCGCCGCCGGGCGGGGTGCGCG
>CAZNZH010000117.1:9946-10653 GCA_964577445.1 uncultured Myxococcales bacterium | reverse complement strand
CACGCGATTCGCCACCCAGCTCCCGGCGTCCTTCGTGCTGCGCGAGGCCGAGCGCCAGTCCTCGCGCTTCGACGCGCTGCGCCAGCGCGTCGGGCACCCCACCGCCGTCTATGGGAGAGACGCCTCGGCGATGGGCGAGGTCCTCGGCTACGAAGAGCCGGCCCGCGGCGAGACCGCCCTGGACCTCTCCGCCAACGCCCGCGCCGTCTACTTCTTCCTCGACGGCGAGCGCAGCCTTCAGAGCGTGTCACACGCGGCCGCGCTGACCCTGTTCGACACCTACGTCGCCATCAGCGAGCTGCTGGACGCGTGGTTGGTCTCGGTGGTCTCCGCCATGAGCAGCGCGGCCAGCCAGGGCAAATCGAGCTCGCACATCGCGCGCGTGGTGACGGTGCTGACCTGGTTCATCGTGCTGGCCGCGCTCGGGTTGGGCGGCGAGTTCGCCTACCACACCCTGGGCCGGCTCGGGACCTCGGCGGGGTCCGCCTCCATGGGCCTGCCGGCCGACGATCCGCGCGTGGCCCAGGCGGCGCTCCAGATGACCCACGACAGCCTGCAGCTCTACCGGCTGCAATGGGGGAGCTTCCCCAACTCGCTGGACGAGCTGGTGAGCGCCGACCTCATACCGCGCCAGAAGGCTACGCTGCTGGCCGAGATGCGATACGCTCGCGTCGACGGCGGCTACACACTGGAGTCGGCGCCACCCG
>CAZNZH010000117.1:0-9936 GCA_964577445.1 uncultured Myxococcales bacterium | reverse complement strand
CCTCTGCCCGGCCACACCGTCCGTTGAGCGACACCCCTCCCATTCAGCTCAGTTTTGAGGACGCCGACGCCTTTCAGCGCCTGTGCGGCGCGCACGACGAGCAGCTACAGATCATCGGCAAGCGGGGCCGGGTCGAGGTGCAGGCCCGCGGCAACACGGTGACGCTGCGCGGCGAGCCCCACGACACGGAGCTGGTCGCCGACACGCTGGCGCAGCTCTACGATCTGGTGCGGGCGGGCCACGTGATCTACCCGCCCGACGCGCGCCGCGCGGTGGACATCGTCGCGGGCGGCGGCCGCCTGACCGAGGTGTTCTTGGACACCGTGCTGGTGGCCTCCGGCAAGCGCCGCATCGCGCCGAAGAACCTCGCCCAGAAGCAGTACATCGACGCGATTCGGCGCCACGATCTGTGCTTCGGCATCGGCCCGGCGGGGACCGGGAAGACCTATCTGGCCATGGCGCTGGCCGTGTCGGGGCTGGTGGCGGGCGACGTCAAGCGCATCGTGTTGACCCGGCCGGCGGTCGAGGCCGGTGAGCGCCTGGGCTTTCTCCCCGGAGACATGGCGGACAAGGTCAACCCGTACCTGCGCCCGCTCTATGACGCGCTCCACGACATGCTGGACGCGCGGCGGGTGGCCGACCTGATGAGCGACGGCGCCATCGAGGTCGCGCCGCTGGCGTTCATGCGCGGGCGCACGCTCAACGACTGCTTCGTCATCTTGGACGAGGCGCAGAACGCGACGCGCGAGCAGATGCGCATGTTCCTGACGCGGCTCGGCTTCGACTCCAAGGCGGTGGTCACGGGCGATATCACCCAGACCGACCTGCCCGACCGCGAGCGCAGCGGCCTGGACCACGCGCGGAAGATCCTCGGCGGCGTCGAGGGGATCTCGGTCTGCGAGTTCACCGCCGACGACGTGGTGCGCCACCCGCTGGTCGCGCGCATCATTCGGGCGTACGAAGACGACGACGCTCAGGCGCGAAGGCCGGCGCTCCCGCGGCGGCGGCCCCTGGTGACGATCGACGGTGGCGGGGGCGGCGGTGAGGCCCCCGGCGGAGGCGCGGATGGCGGAGTCTGAGCTCGAGGGCGGGGTCGACGTGCTGTGGGAGCACGGGTGCGAAGAAGAAGAGGCGCTGGTGGCGTTGATGACCCAGCGCGGCGCCGCGTTGATGTCCGCGTCGGGGATGGACCAGCGCGAGCTGTCCATCGTGCTGACCGACGACGCCACCATCCAGAGCTACAACGCGACCTGGCGTGGCGAGGATAAGGCCACGGATGTATTGAGTTTTCCGATGGATGATGGCGAAGGGGTGCCGCCGGGCGGCGGCGGGCCGCTGGGTGATGTGGTCCTGAGCCTGGACACCGCTACCCGCCAAGCCGCGGAGCACGGCCACAGCCTCGACGACGAGCTGACCTTCCTGCTGGTGCACGGGTTTTGTCACTTGCTGGGCCATGACCACGCCGAGTCGGAGGAGGCCGCCGAGATGCGCGCGGAGGAAGAGCGGCTGCTGGCCCAGGTGGCCCCCGAGGTGGCGCGGCCGCCCACGCCCTACTGAGACGGTGTCTCCAAGGAGCCGGCGACGATGCGAGCGGGAGCGAAGGAGTTTGAGCAGGCGTTGGACGCGACGCCGGCTATTGCGCTGGTCGAGGCCGACCGGGCCGATCAGGCCATGCACGCCGCCAGCGCATGTGTCGCGGGGGGACACCGGCTGGTGGCCGTGTCCGCGCGGGTGCCGGACTTCATGGAGCTGATCCGAGCGCTGGTGCCGCGACACGACCTGCTGGTGGGTGTCGCCATCCCGGACGACGCCCCGAGCGCTGAGGCGGCCTTTGACGACGGCGCCTGCTTCGTCTTGGCCGCCGACGTGGACGCCGCGGTGGGTCAGGCCGCGAGATCCTCAGGCGCGGTCTGGCTCCCCGGGGTGCTGACGCCCGGCGAGGCGCGCGCGGCCCAGGCCGCCGGGGCGACCCACGCGCACGTCTACCCGGCGCTGGGCGGGCCCGTGCTGCTGCGGCATCTGCGCCGGGTCGCGCCGGGCCTCGCGCTGGTCGTCGGCGGCACGCACGAGACCGACGCGATGGAGTCCTGGATGGCCGCGGGAGCGCGGGCGGTGGTGTTGGACGAGGCCGTGGCCTCCCGAGCGCTGCTGGCCGCCGGCGACATGATGACCATCCGCGCGCGGGCCGCCAGCACCCACCGCGAGGCGAGCCGCCTGTCGCTCAAGGCGCGGGGGACCGCGTGAGCGCCGGCGACCGCGGGTTGGGGCTGGTGGTCATCGGGGACGCCCACGTGACCCTGAGCGCCGACGAGCCGCTACAGCGCGCGGGGACCTACCGCCGCACCCTCGGCGGCGACGCGCTCCTGACCGCGGTCGTCGCGGCGCGCGCTGGCGTCGAGGTGGCGCTGGTCACGCGGGTCGGCGAGGACGACTTCACCGACTGGATGCTCCAGAGCTTCGAAGCCGAGCGCCTGCACCTGGACTACACCCGCCAGGTCGCCGGCCCCAACGCCCTGATGCTGCTGGGCACGGGCCGCGAGGGCCGCCAGAGCGCGCGATACGTCGGCGCCGGCTCCGGCGTGGCGTTGGCCCCGTCCGACCTCGCGGATATCCCGTGGGATCTCGTGCGCGTTGTCTTCGTGCCGGGCAGCCTGCAGGCCTTGGGGACCTCCGAGCGGCAGGCGGCGGTCGCGGCCTTCGAGGCCGCCCGCGCCGCCGGGGTCCAGACCCTCTACGACCCGACCCTGGTGCCGGGGCTGTGGGCGCGCGACGACACCGGCGCGCCGCGGGCGGCCTTTGAGGCGCTGCTGCCCCACACCGACATCCTCGTGGTCGGGGCGCCCTACGCGACCGGCAAGCTGCTGGGCCGCCCGGTGGCCGCCGAGGCCGCGCGCGAGGCGCTCCACCGAGGCGTCACCGCGGTGGTCGTGCGCCACAGCGACGGCAGCGCGGTGGTCGCGGACGCGCGCGGCGCCGTCACCCTGCCGGGTGCGGGGGCAGCGCACGGCGACGCGTCCCGACCTGCGATCTTCGACGGCGCCCTCGCCGCCGCCCTGGCCACGGGCAGGCCCCTGGCCGAGGCCGCCGAGCGGGCCCTGGCCGCGGACGCCGCCGCCCCGGTCGCCCAGCGGGATCTCGACGCGCTGCCCTCCCGGAGCGCGCTGATGGGTCTCTCTCAACGCCGCTGATCCGCCCGCCACAACCGGCGCTGCCGGCGGCCCGCCCCCCCTCGGCCCCAGCGACCCCACCTCCCGGTGCGGCGGCGGATTTTGCCCGTGACTGCAATAGGTTACAGGGGAAACACCCCTAACGTGATCCGCGCTTGGCTTCGCGCTTGCCATCGCGTAATTTTGCGTTGGTTCAGGTGACGGCGTGTCCGTTCCCTCTCAGGCTTGGGCAGGTGATCATCCGAACCGCGCGCAGCTCTCCCCTTGGCCTGTCTGGGGATCGCTGTGATCGCACTGGCCGATGGTGACCAGCCCCCGGGTACCATCGGCCATACTTTTCATGGTCGTCTCATCCCCGCCCCGAACACACCGCGATGTGTCCGGGGCGGGGATGGGGCGAACCGATGAGCGGCCTGGACGCCTTGGACATGCGGCCCGAATACCGAATCCTCTGGCACCTGGGCGACGGCACGACGCGGGAGTCGGACGCTTACGGTCCGCTGAACCTGCTGGCCCACGCCGAGATCTTCGAGATCGTGGTGCCCCAGGCGTGCGGCGGTCAGGCGGAGTGCGGCACCTGCCGGGTCCGGGTCATCCGCGGTGAGCTGACGCCCGCGGTCGGCGACGAGGCGGCCCTGCTGGAGGACCACCGCAAGCGCTTCGCTCCCGACGAGCGGCTGGCGTGTCGCGCGCGGCCCCGAGGCGACATCGAGCTCGCCCTGCGGAAGCGGCGGCCGAAGGACCTGCGCGACCTGCGCGACCTCTAGAATGGTCAGCCGGCGTCAGGCTCAAAGAGGTGGCGGCGCAGATCGTCGAGGTGCGGCCCGCGCTCGTGCAGATGGGACGCCTCGATGAGGGCTGCGGGGGCGTCGCCCCAGGCGATGGCGAGGCCGGCGACCCGGGCCGCCGCGACGTCGTTGGGGCCGTCACCGACAAAGGCGGTGCGCGACGCCGCGACGCCAAATCGCGCGGCCAGCGCCAGCAACCCGGCGGCCTTGTGGTCGCGGTCGTAGGGCGTCGCCTCGCCGCCGGCGAGCCGGCCCGCGGCGTCGAACTCGAAGCGGTTGATGAAGACCGCGTCGAGCTCCAGCCCGGGCAGCACCGTGTGCAGGACGAGGTCGACGCCGCCGGAGATGACGGCGACGCGCACGCCGCAGCCGCGCAGGTCCTCGACCAGCGCGCGCGCCCCCGGCGCAGGCTGTAGCTCACCGGCGATTCGGACCAGCGCGTCACGCTCAGCACCCACGCCCCGCAGCATCCGGACGTCGTGGGCGAACCACTCGGCGTAGGGGATCTCGCCCGCGAACGCCTGGGCTACGATGCGCGACCGCTCCGCCGGGTCAGTGCCGAGGCGCCGGTGGAAGGTCTTCCAGATCGGCTCGTGGTGGGCGACCAGGGTGCCGTCCAGGTCAAACGCGACCAGATCGAAGCGGGCTCGCGGGGTCTGCACGGTGGGTTGGCTCGCCGGGTGGAGAGATGCGGCGCGGCGATGCTACCTTGCCGGCGCTGCATCCCCAACCTCGCCCTGGCCGCCCGAGGCGTCCTGGCCGTCAGCGCCGCCGTCGCCACAGCGCCGCTTTGGACAAAGGAGTCCCCGACATGAGCACCATCTTTGGCCGCATCATCCGCCGCGAGCTGCCCGCCGACATCGTCTACGAAGACGATGAGGCCCTGGCGTTTCGCGACATCAACCCCGCCGCGCCCACGCACATCCTGGTGATCCCCAAGCGCGAGATCGTCAGCGTCGGGGCCATGACGGCGGAGGACTCAGCGCTGGTCGGCCACCTGCTCTGGGTGTGCAATCTGGTCGCAGCGAAGGAAAATCTGACGGATTTTCGAGTCGTGTCCAACAGCGGCGCCGGCGCCGGGCAGACGGTATTTCACCTTCATTTCCACGTGATCGGAGGCCGCGGCCTGAGCTGGCCGCCCGGCTGAGCCTGGCGAGGGCGCCGCGCCCCCTTGCGGCAGGCGGCGAAGCGTCGGACCATAGCGCCATGAAGCACCTGACTCTCGGCGTCCAAAACATCGTCATCGCCACCGACTTCACCGAGCCGGCCAGCCGCGCGTTCGAGGCCGCCATCCGCGCCGCGCGCATGTACGGCGCCAGGCTCTTCATCCTCCACGCCAATGAGGAGGAGAGCTTCTTCGCCAACCACGGGTCGCGCGACGTCTCGCATTTCCTTGAGCACATCGCCCAAAAGCGCATCGAGCTGCTCGCGGACCTGGAAGCCCGCGCGCGTGCGGAGGGGGTCGAAGCGCGGGCGGTGACGCGGCTGGGGTCCGCCAGCGACGCGATTGTGGCCTACGCCGACGAGATCGACGCGGGCCTCATCGTCATGGGGGCGGTCGGTGCGCGCGGCGTGCGGCGGCTGCTCACGGGGTCCACCGCCAAACAGGTCACCCGCCGCGCCCATCGGCCCGTGCTCATCGTGCCGTCGATGGCCGTGGTCCCGCCGGCCTCCGAAGGCGGCACCTTCGCGCGCGTCCTCTACCCCACCGACCTCACCCAGGCGAGCCACGACGGCCTGCGGGTGGCCGCGACGGTCATTGAGCGCACCGGGGCCTCCCTGACGCTGCTGCACGTCCTGAAGCTGCCGACCTTCATCCCCAGCCTGCCCGGCGAGCCGCCCATCGCACTGCCCGGTGGCACGGTCGAGGGCCTCGAAGCCAAGCTGCGCGGCGAGCTGAGCCGAGCCGCGGAGAAGCTCCCCGGCGCCGACGTCTCCACCCTGGTCGAGATCCACGGCGACTCCGCAGAGGGCATCGCCGAGGTCGCCGAGCGCGAGCGTATCGATCTCATCGTCATCCCGCGCCACAGCCGCCGCACCGTCGCCGGCTACTTCTTCGGGCGCACCGCCGAGAACCTGTCGCGCATCGCGCCCTGCCCCGTCTTGGCCTTTTCGCCAGACCAGAGCTGAGTCTTTCGACGACGGCCCTGCCCAGCACCCGCCCAGATCCTAGTGGATCCCCGTGGGCGAGAGGTCTTCGGGCTCGTCGTCGTCGCCGCCGCCTTCGTAGTCAGCGTCCTCAGGCGGCACGGCGACGCTGCGATCACGAAAGACCGGCGTGTAGGGCGCCGCCGCGGCGAACTCGTCCTCCGACAGCCGCCCGCGGTCGACCATCGCCCGCATGATCCAGCGCAGGTGCGTGCGCCAGCCGTCGGTGACGCCGCCGCGCGAGAACTGGTGGTGGTAGCGCTTGGGGTTGGGGATGAGGCTGGCGAGGAAGGCCGCGTCCAGGGCCGTCAGGTCCGAGGGGTGCTTGCCGAAATAGTACCGCGACGCCTGCCGAATCCCGTAGATGCCCGGCCCCCACTCGATGATGTTCAGGTAGAGCGCCATGATGCGATCTTTGTCCATGGCGCTCTCGAGCTGCCAGGTGATGAAGAGCTCTTGCAGCTTGCGGCTGATGGTCTTCTCGCGGCTGAGAAAGAGGTTCTTGGTCAGTTGCTGGCTGATGGTGCTGGCGCCGCGGTAGAAGCCGCCCTTTTTCAGGTTCGTGACGATGGACTCGCGGATGGCGAAGGGCGAAAAGCCGTTGTGCCGGTAGAAGCTGCCGTCCTCGGTGGTCATGACGGCGCGGACCATGAAAGACGAGATGGCGTCCAGGGACACCCAATCGGGGGCGCCGGGCCCCACCAGCATGTCGCGCATGGTGCCGTCCGCGGCGACGACCCGGTGTAAGAAGGTCCCGCGCACCGCGTCGAGGTTGAGGCGCGTGCCCATGTCGGCGACGCGGAACTGATTGAGCTCGGGCCACGAGTGGTAGACCAGGGACTCCATGTCGGTGGTGTCCAGCGAGAAGTCGAGCTGCCAGCCGATGGTGCCTTCGACCTGGAGGCCCTCGAGCATCGGGAGCAGGCCCCGGGGGATGGCGTCGGCGAGGTCTTGGCAGCGCGCGCGCTCCAGGCGCAGCGCGCCGGTGAGCTTGGGCGAGGTGGCGTAGTCAGCGACATCACCGCGCAGCACCATCCGCACCTTGCGGCCGGGGCCGAGCTCGAGCTGGCTCTTGCCCAACACGGCCGTCTTCCGGGCGGTGTCGAGCTGGGCCTCGAAGACGAAGGTCGCGTTGAGCCCGGTCAGCGGGTCCGTCGCCAGCGCCGGGTAGACAAAGGACGCCCCCTGAATGCCGACACGCCCCTCGAAGCGCGCGACCTGGCTCGCCGGTGACCACAGCAGCGTGGCGTCGGTGTCGTCCAGCGCCGCGCCCTGATCCACCGGGACGCTGGCCGGGAAGAGCTGGCGGTAGGGGTGCAGGCTCAGGTGGTCGATGGCCGCGTGCAACTGGAGATCGCCCGAGCCCAACTGGACGCGCCCGTCGACGCGATTCTTCTCGCGCTCGGTGCCCGGGGCGAGAAAGGACGCCGAGAACTCGAGCACGTCGCCCTCCCGCTTCGCCTCGAAGTCGAAGTTCTCGAGGCGACCGGCGACCGAGAAGCCGTCTTCGTAGCGCGACAGCGCGTCGCGCCACGCGAGCTGACCCTCGCGTACGATCAGGTGGCGAAAGGGGAAACGGCGCGCCGCGGTGATGGCGGAGGCGCTCACGTTCGCCGCCTGCGACTCCAAGCGCGTCAGCCCGCGGACCACGAAGCCCCGAAATCCGCGGCCGTCCACGCTCTTCGTCCGGCTGGCCAGGCGGGCGGCGGCGGTGCGGGTGGCCTCGAGCAGCGGGCCGAGGGACGCGTCGGGGATGCCCTCGTCGTCCGTCGCCCGGGGCCGGGCGGCGATGAGGTCGTCGAAGTTGTGGCCTTCGGGGCGGCGCTCGAAGACCAGGACCGGCCGCTCGACCTCGATGAGGGGCAGACGCGCGAGGATGGGCCCGATGAGGGTGCGGGCGTCGCCCCCGCCGCGCACCAGCACCATGAGGTCGGCCAGCGTGGCCAGATCGAGGGAGACGCTGACGCGCCGGGCCGTCAGCGCGGGGTCGACGGGGTCGCCGCTGTCGGCCTGGGCGGCGTCGATAGGCACCGAGAGCGCGACCTGCTCGACGGCCACGCGCTCGCCGTCCCACGAGAGCCCCCCGGCCGCGAGGGCGCGCTGCCCCAGCCAGATGCGGGCGGGGCGATCGAAGGTCACCGCGACGGGCCCGACCTCACCGCGCAAGGTGACCTGCGCCTCCACGGTCAGCCCGTGGCCGGGGTCCAGGCTGGTGGTGCCGAAGTGCAGCCTCGCGGTGAGGTTGTCGTCTTCTTTCAGCACGGCCGTGTTCCGCGCGTCCAGCGAGCCGTCGCCCAGCGTGATGTGGGCGGGGAGACGCGCCAGGCCGGCCTCGCTGAGCCCCGTCTCCAGGTTCACCTGGAGGCCGTCGGCGAGCAGCTCGGGCACGTGCCGCTCGATGTACGTGCCGATGCCGCCTGCGCCCTCGCCGCCGGCGCCGCGGTCGCGCGGTTGCAGCAGGTCACGCAGGCCGCTGACGACCCCGCGCACGTTGTCGCCGCCGCCCTCGCGTCGCACCACCTGCACGGTCGCGTCGTGGACGCTGATGCGCTCGACGCGCACCTTTTGGCGGGCGAAGCGCAGGTCGGCGATCACGTCCATGGCCGCCGCCTGGACCAGCGCCGGTTCGCCCGGGGCGCCGCCGTGAGGGCGCAGGGTCACGTCTTTGAGGCGCAGCGTCAGCGTGCCCTGGTAGCTCCAGTCCACGGCGCCGACCACGAGCTCCGCGTCCAGCGCGCGCTCAAGGGAGGCCTCCACCCGGGCGCCGAGGCGCTCGAGCATCGCCGGAGCGCCGGCGGCCATGCCCGCCAGCACCCCCACCGCGAAGAGGAGGAGGCGTGCCGCGACCTTCACCAGCGAGGCTCCATGACAGGCGCGGACACAGCTAGCGCCACGCCTGATGCTCGTGCCGAACAGGGGCGTTCGACAGGCGCCGCACTAGCATGAGGGCCGCTCACCCGCAAGAAAGCGGGGCGCAGCGGGCTTCAACGGCGGTCTGGAGCGCGACGCGGTGGGGGCCCGCACGAGCCCACGGCCGCGCCGGCCGAAGCGACCCCCGCGGCTACTCGTCGCTGGAGAAGGACTTCTTCCCGGCCGTCAGCACGGTCAGGACGATGACGCCAGCGACCACCGCGACGCCCGCGCTGATGAGCAGCACCGTCTTGGGGGTCGACAGCAGCTTGACATCGTACGCGTCGAGGTCGTCGAGCATCAGCAGCGTGTCGCGGTCCGACGCGACCAACTGCGTGTCGGTCATCTTGAAGTTGAAGGGCGTCACCGGGTAGCGCCGGCCGCCCAGCGAGCGGACCTCCAGCGCGGTGCCGCGATCGACCTGCACCTGATGGCCGCGCTCCGAGGTCACGACCTTGGGCACCTCGTCGGCGCTCTGAAGGCTCGCGAACTCCTCTTTGGACAACCGGTAGCGGTTGAAGCAGCCCGCGGTGCTCACCGTGAGGAGGCTGACCAGAGCTACGCAGGCAGCGGCGCGGCCGAGGTTGGTACGGAAGAGCAGGCTGAGTCCCATGGATTCCCTCGGGGTCGTACCGGTCGAGGGCGGCATCCTATCAGCGCAGGGCCGACGCGTGTCAACTGCGTTGATAGCCGGGCACAATCGGCGGCGGACGGGGGGCGGTCAGATCGGCGCGACGCGGATCTTCAGCGGCTCGCCGTCGACGTCGGATTCGGTCACCGCGCCGCCGGCAGGCATGGCCTCGGCGATGTGCAGGTCCTGACACAGCGTCTCGGCGGCGATGCTCTCCGCGTGCGCGCGGGCCGCGGCCATCAGCGTCTCGGCGCCCTCGAGGTGCACCACGATGCGCGCGGTGTACTCCAGG
>CAZNZH010000116.1:0-10680 GCA_964577445.1 uncultured Myxococcales bacterium | reverse complement strand
CCTGCCCGCGCTCGAGGACGCGGCCTTCCCGAACTAGACGCTGGCGGCCGCCCTGCCCGCCCGCTCGGTCAAACGCGCGTCCTATACTAATGGTGCAGGTCCGGGTCGGGCCGGAACTCGTCGACGTCGAGCCCGTACTTGCGCAGCAGGCGCCAGAGCGTCTTGCGATCGATGCCCGCGTCCCGCGCCGCCGCGGCCATGTTCCCGCCCGTCCGCTCCAGCGCCTGCACCAGATACGCGCGTTCGAACTGCTCCAGCAGCTTCTGCTTGCCCGCGGCGAAGCCCAGGGAGAGGTCCCACTCAAGCCCCACATGGGTCCGGCTCGGCGGCGGGTCCCGGTCCAGCCCCAGCTCGATGTGCCGCGCCGACACGACCGCGCCGTAATCAAGCGCCAGCGTCGATTGAATGATGCTCTCCAATTCCCGCACGTTACCCGGCCAGCGGTGCAGCCTCAGCAGCTCCAACGCATCGGCTGAGAACACCACCGGCGCCAGGCCGTGAGTACGGCAGAAGCGATCGGCAATGTCTCGGACGAGCTCAGGTAAGTCCTCGATATGATGACGTAATGGCGGTAGCGATACGTGCAGGACGTTGATCCGATAGTAGAGATCTCTGCGAAATAGCTGCTGCTCGGACGCCTTGAGCAGATCGCGATTTGTCACGGCGATGATGCGCACATGCGCCTGTAGATGTTTTGCGCCACCCACGCGCCGATAGGTGCTGAACTGCACCAGGCGCAGGAGCTTCGCCTGCAACATCAGTGGCAATTCGCCGATCTCGTCGAGCACCAGCGTCCCGCCGACCGCCTCCTCGATGAGCCCGCCCGACGTCGACATCGCGCCGGTGTACGACCCGCGCTCGTGGCCGAAGAGCTCGTTTTCAAAGAGCGCCTCCGGCATCGCCGCGCAGTTCGCGACCACAAGCGGCCCGTTGCGGCGCCGCGACGCGGCGTGGATCATCGACGCCGCCAGCTCCTTGCCTGTGCCGCTCTCCCCGTAGATGGCGACGGGCAGATCCGTGCTCGCCAGCTTCTCGATGCGCTGCCGAATGGCCCGCATTGGAGGGCTATGGCCTAGCAGCTCCCGCGCGCCGGACTCCGGGTCACGCGCCAGCCTGTCCGACGCGACCTCGCGTGGGGTGACGTCGAAACAGCGCGCGAGCCTGTGGCGCAGCAGCGCCCCCCCTCCCGGGTACAAGACCACATCCCGCACGTCGTGCCGGAGCAGCTCCAGCGCGCGCTCGATCTGCTCAACGGCGGCCAGCACAATGACCGGCCGCGGCGCCAACGCAGACACCAGCGCGCGAATCTCGCGGTCCGGGTCGTGCAGGTTCGCGTAGGTGATGACGGCGCCCTGGAAGTCGCCCGACTCGGCCCGGCGGCGCGCCTCGTTACAGGTCGCGGCCACGACCACCGCCAGCTCCAGGGGCTGCGCGGCGTGCGCCACCGCGACTTGCACGTCCATCTCGGACGCACACACCAGAAGACGCTTGAGCAAGGCGCGACCTCGTGTTTCAGCGCGGGAATCCCACGCAGCAGCTCGACTCCCGCCCCCGCGAGTCGTCACCGCGGGGTGTGGTTGCAGCACCCGGGCCATGGTGCCACACTGGCCCACGCTGCACACCCCGAGGAGGAGATGGCTGATATCCTCGTCGTGGACGACGAAATCCACATCCGAATGCTGCTGCGGCGCCTGCTCGAGCGCGACGGGCACCGCTGCGAGGTCGCGGGGACGGCGGATGAGGCCATGGCGATCATGGAGCGCGTGCCCTTCGATCTCGTGCTGAGCGACGTCAACATGCCAGGCGAGTCCGGCATACAGCTCGCGCCGCGGATTTGCCAGCGCTTCCCTAGCACCGCGATCGTCATGGTGACGGGCGTCGATGACCCCCGGGTGGCCGCCAACGCGGTGCGGCTGGGCGCCTACGGATACATCATCAAGCCCTTCGAGCCGAACGAGATCGTCATCGGCGTGATGAACGCCCTGAGGCGGCGCGAGCTCGAGATCGAGAACCGCCGTCATCGCGAGGAGCTTGAGGAGCTGGTCGCCGAGCGCACCGTCGCCTTGCTGTCGACGGTGGAGGAGCTGCGCCTCGCCCACGCGAGGCTGAAGAGCGCCCAAGAGGAGACGATTCATCGGCTCTCCATCGCCAGCGAGACGCGCGACGAGGAGACCGGCGCTCACATCGTGCGCATGAGCCGCTACTGCGAGCTGCTCGCGCGCCGAGCGAGGCTGCCGCCGGAACAGGTCGAGCTCATCCGCGTGGCGAGCCCACTGCATGACGTCGGCAAGATCGGCATCCCCGACCGCATCCTGCGCAAGCCCGGCACCCACACCGCGGAAGAGCGCGCGATCATGCGCACCCACGCCGAGATCGGCTATCGAATCCTCGCGGACACCGGCTACGAGCTGCTCGAGATCGCCGCCACCATCGCCTACACGCACCACGAGCGCTTTGACGGCCGGGGCTATCCCCGGGGCCTCGCCGGCGAGGGCATCCCCATCGTGGGCCGCATCACCGCGATCGCCGACGTGTTCGACGCGCTCACCACGCGCCGCGTATACAAGCCCGCCATAGACGCCCACGAATCGCTCAACATGATGATCGCCCAGCGCGGCGGGCAGTTCGACGCCCAGCTCTTGGACATCTTCGTCGAGTCCATCGACGAGGTCTTGGCGATTCACGCGACCTACCCCGACGAGACCGCGCCCCCAGCCTATTGACCTCGCGGCAGGTCCGACGCACGGTCTGCGACAATGACACTGAGTGCCACAGCGGGTCGGGATGTGCGCAACGGCTGGACCGGCGGGCAATACAGCGTGGCGCGCGCGATGCTGGCAATCGCCACACTGCCCTGGCTGTGGAGCGCGAGCTCGGGCGGCGCTGCCCACGGCCACACGCTGGGCCCGTGGTTTCCCAACGTGCTGCCCCTGCTGACCGACGGCGCTGGCGGGTTGGGCGTCTCAGGCGTCGCCTACGCCGGTGTCGCCACGGTCTTGGCCGCCCTGGTGGCCCTGGGCCGCGCCGATCGTCTCGCCGCGTTGCTCTTGGCCTACGCCCTGCTCTGCGTGCGCGACATCACCCCGCCGCTGTCGGGGCTGGCCGGCTGGCCGGTCGCCGAGTCCATCCTCATCGTCCACAGCCTGGTCCCCGGCGCCCCCTACGGCTCACTGCGCGCCCGCGGCCGCGCCGACCCCGGCGCCGGCTTCACCTTCCCGCACCGCCTCTACGCCGCCGCCTGGGTGGTCGTCGGCCTCGCCCACCTCGCGTCCGGCGTCGAGCGCCTCGCCGCCCCGGGCTGGTCCGACGCCCCGCTGTCAGCCGCCATCGCCACCGCGCTCCTCTGCGCCCTCTCCATCGCCGCCCTCCCCCTGGCGACCTTCCCGCGCCTGCGCCCCCTCGTCTTCCTCGCCCTGGTCGGCCTCCAGCTCGCCGCCACCCTCGCCCTCCCCGGCAGCCCCGCCCACTGGCTGGCCCTGGTCGCCCACGTCTTCCTCTTCGACCCCGCCTGGCTCTCCGGCACCTCCGCGGCCGCACCCGAGCACGTCTTCTACGACGGCTCCTGCGCGCTCTGCCACGGGGCTGTCCGCTTCCTGCTCGCCGAGGACCCCACCGGCGCCGCCTTCCGCTTCGCCCCGCTCGGGTCCCACACCTTCGAGTCCCTCGTCTCAGCCGAAGCCCGCGCCACCCTCCCCGACGCCATCGTCGTCCGAACCGCCTCCGGCGCCCTGCTCATCCGCGCCGCCGCCGTCCGCCACCTCCTCGCCCGCCTCGGCGGCCTCTGGCGCCTGTGGGGAGCGGCCTCGCGCATCATCCCGCTGCGGCTCGCCGACCTCGCCTACGATGGCGTCGCCCGAGTCCGCTACCGCTTCTTCGGCAAGAAGGTCGACGCCTGCCCCATGCTGCCCCCCGAGCTGCGCGCCCGGTTTTCCCCGTGAACCACGCCCCGCGGTCCGCCCGCCCTCCCCACGACGGCGCCCTTCGTCGAGCGCAGCCGCATCGCCCACGTCCCCAAGGCCTGGCTGCGCTCCCGCGCCCAGGTCGAGGCCTCTCCCTGGGTCGCCGAGTGCCCACAGCCGGCCCCTTGACGCTCAGCCCCGAACGAACACCAGCATCTGGTTGTTCACCGGCATCTGGATCCGCTCGAGCGCCCCGAATCCGGCCTCCAGAGCAGCCTCCGCCGCCTCGCTGACGTCCCAGATCCCGAAGCGCGGGTCCATCGCGCGCAACTGCCGATCGAACGCGGCGTTCGACGGCGCGGTGTGCACACCGCCGACCCGGTAGGGCCCGTAGATGCACAGCACGCCGCCCGGACCCAGCACCCGACCGGCGCCCTCAAACAGCGCCAACCCGACCGCGCGCGGCGCGATGTGCACCGTGTTCACGTTGAGCACCGCGTCGGCCCGCGCGATCGGCCAGGGTGTCTCCAACACGTCGAGCCGCAAGGGCGGGCGCATGTTCGACAGCCCCTCGTAGGCTCGCCACGCCGCGATGGACCGCAGGCGCGTCGCCTCGCGCTCGGTGGGCTGCCACTCAAGCTCCGGCATCGCCCGCGCGAAGTGCGCCGCGTGCTGCCCTGAGCCGCTGGCGATCTCCAGCACCAGCCCCCGGGGCGGCAAGACCCGCCGCAGCACCTCGAGGATCGCCTCGCGGTTTCCCTCGGTGTAAGCAAAGAAGAGCCGCTCGTCGCCTGCTGAGTCGTCCATGGGCCCAGGCTACCAGAGTCGCCCCGAACTCGCCCTCCCTCCTTCGCGCCGCGCGATCCGCGCGCTAATCTCTAGCAAATTGACGAGGAGCCCCCCATGCAACCCAACCTCATCGCCGGTCAGTGGACCCCCTCCGACCGCGCCACCACCGTGCGTTCCCCCTGGTCCGGCGACGTGCTGGCCGAGGTCGCCGAGGCCACCGAGGCCCAGGTCGACCACGCCATCGCCCGCGCCTACGCCGCCCGCGCCGAGGCCGCGGCGCTACCCACCTGGCGCCGCGCCGAGATCTGCCGCGCCGTCGCCGACGCCATCGCCGCCGGCGCCGACTCCCTCGCCCAGACCCTGAGCGCAGAGGCCGCCAAACCCATCGACTACGCCCGCGGCGAGGTCGCCCGCGCCGTGGACACCTTCACCTTCGCTGGCGAGGAGATCCGCTCCGCCCGCGGCGAGGTCATCCCCATGGACGCCGCCAAGCGCGCCGAGCACAAGTGGGCCATGACGCGCCGCTTCCCCGCCGGCGTCGTCTCCGCCATCACCCCCTTCAACTTCCCGCTCAACCTCGTCGCCCACAAGGTCGCGCCGGCCCTGGCCGCGGGCTGCCCCATCGTCGTCAAACCCGCGGCCAGCACGCCTCAGACAGCGCTCGCCCTGGCGAAGATCGTGCTGGAGGCCGGCTGGCCACCCGAGGCCATCAGCGTCTTCAACGCCCCCCACGAGGCGACCGGCGCGATGATCACCGACCCGCGCGTCGCCGTCCTCAGCTTCACCGGCAGCGACACCGTGGGCTGGCAGCTCAAGGCCCAGAGCGGCAAAAAGCGCGTCATCCTCGAGCTGGGAGGCGACGCGGCGGTCATCGTCGAGCCCGACGCCCCGGACTGGGACGCGATGATCCGCACCATCGCTGCGGGCGCCTTCGCCTACGCCGGCCAGGTCTGCATCTCGGTGCAGCGCACCCTCGTTCACCAGGACGTCGCCGAGCGCTTCACCGCCGATCTGCTGGCCGCCATCGAACAAAAAGTGAAAGTCGGCCCGCCCGACCAGCCCGGCGTGGTCATGAGCGCGCTCATCGACGACCGCGCCGTCACCAAGGTCACAAAGCTCGTCGGTGGCGCCGAAGCCGCGGGCGCCAAACGCTTGTGCGGCGGGCATCGCGAGGGTCGACTCTTCGACCCGATGGTCCTCACCGGCGTCGCCCCGGACACCCGCCTCGCGCGCACCGAGCTCTTCGGTCCCGGCGTCATCATCGACACCTACAGCGACTTCTCCGAGGCCTTAGCGCGCGTCAACCGCAGCCGCTTCGGCCTGCAAGCCGGCGTCTTCACCGCGCGAATCGACCGCGCCACCGAGGCCTTCGAGGCCTTGGAGGTCGGCGCCGTCCTGGTCAACGAGGCCCCCACCTTCCGCGTCGACCACATGCCCTACGGCGGCGTCAAAGACTCCGGCCTCGGCCGCGAGGGCTTGCGCTACGCCATCGCCGACTACTCCGAAGAGCGCCTGCTCGTCTTACCCCGGTAAGGCGCCGCCGGCTTCACTGGCAGACCCCCGCCACACAGGCCTTCCCGAGCCCGCACACGCTGCCGTCCGGCCGCACCGGGTGGGTGCAGCCGAGATCCGGGTCGCACCAGTTGGCCGTGCATGGGTTGTCGTCTTCGCACTGATACCAAGGCATGTCCGCGCACACGCCCAGCCGCATCCCGCAGGTGCGCCCCCAGAAGTCCGTGCGCACGAGCAGCCCGCGCTCGGGGTCCAGGCCGGGTAGGTTACCCCCGATGGGGAACGCGCCCACAAAGGCCAGGCTCCCATCTGCCAACGCCACCGCGCCGGTGAATCGGCTACGAAAGCCGGTGGGGCCGGGGCCGTAGTAGCGAATCCAGTCGATATTCCCCCACGCGTCGACCTTCACGGCGAAGGGAAATTGCGTGGGTATCGGATAGTCAGGATCAACGGCGTACCCCCAGAACTCCCCGACCACAATCGCGCCCTGGTCGGCGGCGGGCGCGGCGGCCAAGGCGATCGGGTGACCGTCCGGTCCCTGCTCCGAAGGGCCTGTCAGCCTCGAGCGCGCGATCGCCGCTCCGGTGTCATCGACCACCTTCATCGCGACGTAGCGCACGACCGCGCCGGGCTTGTCGGCATCCGGGCGGTCCTCGCCCCCCACCAAGAGGACGCGACGCCTCCCTACGGGTGTCGCGAGATAATAGGAATCGATGATCGCGCCCGGCGCGCTGTCCTCCCGCGACCACAAGACTTCGCCGCTCGTCGTCACCCGCGCAACCACGGGGAATCCAGAGACGCCCTCGTTCGGCGAGGGGGCTTGCAGAAGCGAGTACTCGATATAGGTGATGAGCGCGGAGTCTGGCGTCACCCACGCCAACGCGTGGTGCCACACGTCCCGATGGAGGTTCGTGCCCACCCCGGCGCTCCAAAGCGGCTCACCGGCTGCGCTCATGGCAGAGAAGTGGCCGCCGTAGCCCGAGTAGCTGGGTTCCGATGTCGGGCGCGTGCCCATGGTGTAGATCGTGCCGTCGGGGTGAAGCAGCGCCCGCGCGGCATAGTCGGGTTCACCCTCGTTGGACGTCTTCTCCCACTGTCGCACCCCATCCGGGCCGTAGCTCGCCAGCCACGCGCCCCAGAATCCACCTGCACCGGTTCCTTGGGCACTCGCGAAGTAGCCGCCGCTCGCCGTCCGGACCAACGACGCGGGCCGCGGCGAGTGGAAATACTGCGGCAGCGCGCTCAGCTCCTCAGACCACGTCGGGTTGAGCTGCGCGTCCAGCCCGGTCAGCAGGCGCCGGCCTTGTATCACTACGAACCCGCCCTCGCCGTCTTCCACGATGTCTTCAAGCCATTGCGACTCGTGCGGCCCATCCCGCACCGTCTTGAACGCCCGCCCGCCCGCGCAAGGGCCGCAGCCCTCGGGGTTGCCCACGAACTGTGGCGGCCCGGGCGGCCACGTCTGCGGGAAGAGCGCGGGCGGCTCGTCCGGCCACGCCTCCGCCGACCCCGCCAGACACGCGCCGCCCCCACACACCGCCCCGGTGGTGCAGCTATCGCCGTCATCGCAGGGCGTCCCGTCGTCGAGCGGCTGAAGCGAGCAGGTCCCGACGCCGTTGGTGCAGGTCCACTTCTGGCAATCGGGGATCACCGCCGGCTTCGCCGCGCCGCCGTCGGGCTTTACCACCACGTCCGGCTTTGAGACCACGTCCGGCTTTGAGACCGCGTCAGGCTTTGCGACCACGTCAGGCTTCGCGTCGGCCTCGCTCGGCTCCACGTCCAAGATGACCATGACGCCGCCGGTCTCCGCGTCGCCGCCCGCCGCGGACGAATCCGAGCAGCCGGCGACCACCGCGCAGATCGCCCCGAGAGCCACCAAACACCCAGCTTTCATCGTACTCCCAGAGCGCCGCACGGGCTGGCTCATCCTCAACCCTACATCGGGTGAAATGCCGTCGCCATCTTCGGCTGGCCCCCCGCGCCGCTTCGGAGACGACCGAGCACAGACGCGACCACCGCCACTCAGCGATAGCCCTGCGCTTGCAGCGTGAAGAGCCGGGCGTAGCGGGCGTCCAGGGCCATCAGGGACTCGTGGGTGCCCTGCTCGACGATGCGCCCGCCCTCCATGACGATGATCTGGTCGGCCATGCGCACGGTCGAGAAGCGGTGGCTGATGAGGATGGCCATCTGCTCGGCCGTCAGCGCGCGGAAGCGCTCGAAGATCTGGGCTTCGGCGGCGGCGTCCACGGCGGCCGTCGGCTCGTCGAGGATGAGGATGTCGGCCCCCTCCCGCATGAACGCTCGGCTCAGCGCGATCTTCTGCCACTGGCCCATGCTCAGCTCGCGGCCGTTTTTGAACCAGCGGCCGAGCTGCGTGTCGAAGCCGTCCGGCAGGCTGTCGACCACCGAGCGCGCGAGGCCCTTGTCGGCCGCGTCCTCCCAGCGCTGCCGGTCGCCCAGCGCGTCGACGTCACCGACGCCGATGTTCTCGCCCACGATGAGCTGATAGCGCACGAAGTCCTGAAAGATCACGCCGATGCGCCGCAGCAGCGCGCCGCCGTCCCACTCGCGGAGATCCAGGCCGTCCAAGGTGATGGCGCCCGATTGAGGCTGATACAGGCGCGTCAGCAGCTTGATGAGCGTGGTCTTGCCCGAGCCGTTTTCGCCGACCAGCGCGAGCTTTCCGCCCGGCGGCAGGTGAAAGGTGACGTCGCGGACCGCGGGCTCCTCGGCACCCGGGTAGGTAAAGGTCACGTCGACGAAGCGCACGCCGTCGGCGGGGTCGGGGCCGGCCTGGGCGCGGCCGGACGCCGCGGGGGTCGGCTGCTCCAAAAACGCATATAGATTCGATAGATAGAGGTTGTCCTCGTACATCCCGCCGATGGCCGAGAGCATCGCCGCGAAGGCCGCCTGCCCCTGCTTGAAGACCATGACGTACATGATCATGCCGCCCAGGGTGATGGTCCCGGCGACCGCCGCCCAGGCGATCCAGCCGTAGGCGCCGTAAAAGGCCGCCGTGCTCACCAGCCCCAGCAAGAACCCCCAGGCGCCGCGGCGCAGGGTGAGGCTCTTGTCCTCGGTGTAGAGGCGGTCGAAGATCGCTCGGTAGCGACTGAGAAAGAGCGGGCCCAGGTCGAAGAGCTTCACCTCTTTGGCGTAGTCCTCCCGGGCGACGAGGGTCTCGAGATAGACCTGCTCGCGGCTCTCAGGCGCGCGCCAGGAGAAGAGCCGGAACGCCTCGCCGGAGTAGCGCGCTTCGACGAAGAAGGCCGGCAGCGCGGCGACGGCCAGGGCCAGGACGATCCAGCCCGAGAAGCCGAAGAGCAGCCCGCCGTAGGTGATGAGGCTGAGGGCGTTTTGGGCCAGCGCGAAGGTGCGGTTGACCAGGGAGAGCGGCCGGCTGGACGCCTCGCGGCGGGCGCGGGTCAGCTTGTCGTAGAACTCGGAGTCCTCGAACTGTTCGAGGCTGAGGGTGAGCGCCTTGTCCAAGATGATGACGTTGACGCGGTGGCCCAGCAGCGCGCGCAGGAGCGACTGGCTGACCGACAGGCCGCGCTGGGCGGCGGCGAGCAGCACGATGAGGCCGGCCTCGAACGCGATGGCGGTGAGCGCGGCGTGGAGGTCGGCGTCGCTGGCGCTGCGGCTGGCCGCGACCACGCCGTCGACGATGAGCTTGCCGACCCAGGCGATGGCGGCGGGCAAGAGGCCGGCGGCGACGGTCAGCGCGGCGAGGGTGAGGGTCAGGCGACGGGAGGTCGACCAGACCAGCTTCAGCGCGCGCAGCGTGTAGGCGAAGACCGACAGCGAGCCGCGGAGCGAGCGGGCCGAGGGGATGCCGGTGGAGAGCCCGTGGTGGGGGGAGGCCATCGGCGGAGCCTACGCGCAGGCCTGGCGGGAGTCACGGTCGACAGAGCCGCCCTCGCGACACGCGCGCGCCTGTTTCGCCGCCAGCTCGGCTCGCAGGGCGCTCAAAAACGCTGTGAATCACTGGGCGTTTGCGCCGCGGTCCCCCTCGCCGACCCGCGACCGCGAGCGCACGTCCACGGCGACCTGGCCCCCGGGCGCGGCGCGCCGTGCGGCCCGCGCTCAGGGCGCCAACCCCTCGGCCAGCGGCGTCGCCTCATGGGACAAAAACTCGCGCAGCTCCTCGCCGGCCACGGCCTCGAGCGGGCTCTTCGTCAGGCGGTAGCAGGTGTATCGCTGGGTCAGAAACTCGCGCTCCCAGACCACCTCGGGCTCAAAGCCCGCCAGGGCGTCCTGGCACAGCGCCGGAAAATCCGCCCGGGCCACCTCCAGCCGCACCCGCATCCTCAGGTAGTCCAACACACTCACCGAGAAGCGCTCCGACAGCGCCGCGCTCAGCGCCGCCGCGGCCCCCGGGACCTTGGGCGCCAGCTCGACGGCCAGCTCGAGCGCCCGCGCCATCGCCGGCCGAAACGGCCACGGGTCGGCGCCATAGGCGAGCAGCGACTCGGTGAGG
>CAZNZH010000115.1:0-10693 GCA_964577445.1 uncultured Myxococcales bacterium | reverse complement strand
CCAACACTGGCTGAAACGCCGTTTGGACGCTGATCTGGGAGGAGCTGCACCCTAAGGATTTGCCGGGGAGCCGTGAGGACCTGGGCCCTGAGGCGGTGGGACGCGGGCGATGGTTTGGGCCGGCAGCTCGGGCGGAGGGGGGCGGGGTCTGACCCCGGCGGTGCGCACTTGAGATGAGCGCGCTGCGACGCGGAGCCCGTGCGGGGGTTGGCGGCGACGGCCGCGGGGCGCATCATGGTCGCGCCCGCAGCCGCCATGACACCCGGGAAATTGCCGGTCCGGTTGGGTGATCCCGCCCTGGCAGCGGTCACACTCTTACGGGGAAGGTGGCGTACCCCCTTGGCGGCTCCGGGCACCCGGCCTCTGCGGACGGGGAGGGCGGGCCGTGAGGTGGAAGTGCCGCCGGTCCCGGCGACGGTGTGCGACCGGCGCGGAGTGGGTTGGCCACGCGCCGGCGGCGGCGCTGGAGCAGCGGGCGGAAGACGCCCGGGCCTGCGACGCGTGGAGCGAAGGGCTGCTCTGGCGGTCACCGCGTCACGGGGGTGTCGTGCGCCGGGCGGCTACTTCAGCGTGAAGGTCATGTGGACGATGGTGATGATGTCTTTTTCCAGCGACGTGGTGTCGTTGTTGCCGTCCCACGACGTCGCGGTCGAGTTCGCCGGGTTGACGTTGATGACGCCCATGTCGGCTGAGATCATGGCGTCGATCCCCGTGCCGCCTCCGGAGCGGACGATGTTTTCGGCGCGGCCTCTCGCGTCGGCGGCGGCTTCGGCCAGCATGTCGACCTTCACCTCGCCGAGCTTGGTGTAGAAATACTGAGGCGGGAAGGACGTGATCGGGATGCCCTGCTCAAGCAGGGTGGTTATCTCGCGGCTGACCTTCTCGACGCGCGCCATGTCGCTTGAGCGTAGCGAGATGGTCTGCTCGGTGTGCCAGCCGCGGGAGACCTGCCGCGCGATGCGCTCTTCGCCGACGCCGACGTACTCGGTGTCGATGATCTCGCGGGTCGAGACCGAGGAGACGCGGACGTCGCCGTCGACCACGCCCTGGGCCTTCAGCCACTCAAGTGCCGCCTGGGTGTGGCGCTTGAGCGCGCGGTAGCTCTCGGTGCGGTCGGCGTCCTCGGTGCCGATCTCGGCGCTCCACTCGATGAGGTCGCTGACGATGCGCTTTTTCGCCGAGCCGGTGACCTCGATGGTGCGCTCGACCGGCCGCGTCCTCACGCGCTCCCAGGTGCTGGACGCCACCCAGACGGCGCCGACCAGCGCCAGGGCGGGCAAGATGACCAGCATGGACCACGCGCGGACCGAATTCTCAGACGCCATCGGGGGGATCCTGTGTGACCGGGTGGGCCATCTACGCATAAGGTAGGGCGCCTATTCCGAGATCGCGGCACTTATCGCGCCGCGGCAGCGTGCACAAGGAGCGCGGATGCATCGCATCGTCATGGCAGGGGCGCTGGGGCTGGTCTTGGCGGGGTGCGCGACCGCGGCGCGGGCGCCCACGGCTGCGGTGGCAGGCCCCGCCCCGGTCGTCGACACGCCCGGCCTGACCTTCATCGCCGACGACCTCGACCGCGCGCTCGCCCTCGCCCACGCCACCGACCGGCCGCTGGTCATCGACCTCTGGGCGCCCTGGTGTCACACCTGCCTGTCCATGCAGCAGATCGTCTTCAAAGACCCCGCGCTCGAGGCGCTGGAGCCCCGCTTCGTGTGGCTGGCGCTGGACACCGACCGCCCCGAGAACGCAGGCGCCATCGTGCGCTTTCGCCCCGAGGTGTGGCCGACCTTCTACGTCGTGTCGCCCGACGGGCAGATCCAGGCCAGCCAAGCCGGCGCCACGACCGCCGACGGGTTCCGGCACTTTCTGGTCCGCGGCGAGGACGCCGCCCGCGAGTCCGCCGCGCTGACCCAAGACGACCCGCTCTGGCACCTGCGGGCCGGCGACCGCGACGTGGCCGCCAAGCGCTACCAGGACGCCGAATCCGCCTACCGCGAGGCCCTGCGCCTCGCCCCCCGCGACTGGCCCCGGGCGCCCGAGGTCCTGGTCCGCCTCGCCCGCACGCTCTACCGACTAGACCGCTTCAAGGCCTGCGCTGAGCTCGCCCTCGCGGAGCTCCCCCGCGCCGTGTCCAACCGCGACGCCACCGGCGCCGACTTCGCCGTCTACGCGTCGCTGTGCGCGACCAAGCTCGGCGACCGGCCCCTGGCCGCCACCCTGCGCTCCGTCCTGGTCGCCCCCACCGCGTCTCTGGCCTCGCTCACCGCCGACCCCACCGCGCCGCTCACCGCCGACGACCGCTCCGACGCCCTGACGACCCTGCGCGAGGTCTACGAAGCCCTCGGCCGCCCCGACGACGCCCGCCGCGCCGCCGAGACCCAGCGCGCCCTCCTCGACGCCGCCGTCGCCGCCGCCCCCACCGCCACCGCCCAGATGACCTACGTCTGGCCCCGCTCCGAGGTCTACGTCGCCCTCGGCCGCGGCGAGGAGATTCTGCCGTGGGTTCACGAGCTTATCGCCGCGCTGCCCGACCAATACGACCCGCCCTACCGCGCCGCCTGGGTGCTGCGAAAGCTGGGCCGCGACGCCGAGGCCCTGCCCCTGGCCCAACGCGCGGCCGAGCTCGCCTACGGCCCGCGTAAAGCCCGCATCGAGGCCCTTGTCGCGGAAATCTCCGCGGCGTTGCAAGATTGACCGGCCGCCGCACCCCACACCCCCGGAGCCCCAAGCCATGACGCTGCACCCCTTGACCTTTGGCCTCATCGCGCTGGTCGCCGCGCTGCACGTCGGCTTCTTGGTGCTGGAGATGTTTCTCTGGGAGCACCCCATCGGCCGCAAGGTCTTTCGCACCAGCGACGCCGACGCCAAGGCGGGGGCTGTGCTGGCGAAAAACCAGGGCCTCTATAACGGCTTCCTCGCCGCCGGCCTCGCCGTGGGGCTACAGACGGCCGGCACCCCCACCGGCACCGGCTTCATCGTGTTCTTCTTGGGCTGCGTGCTCATCGCGGGCCTCTACGGCGCCGCCACGGCGTCCCGCGGCATCCTCTTCATCCAAGCGCTGCCCGCCGCGGCCGCCCTCGCGTCGTTGTATTGGCTCGGTTGATCCTGCCTCAGCGCCACGATCCAGGGGCTGGGCCCGAAGACCGTGCGGGGCTGAGCGGCGAGGTCGACCGTGGGGTCGATCAGCGGCTGACTCGGCCTGCCGTTGAGCGCGGCGGTGGCGTGGGCGTAAACCTCGACACCCCGGTGCCCCTCCGCGCGCGCGCGGGCGGCGAGGCGATGCGCGTAGTCGTGGATCATGTCGGGCTGGGTCGCCATCATCTCAGCTTGCAGCGCCGTGAGGTCATGCTGCGGAAAGATGAGGCGTGGGCTGGCTGAATCGGCGGTGCGCAGCTCGAACTCGACCTGGCCGGTCTTCTCGATGAGCATCACGCGCCAGGCGAAGCGGAAGCCCTCCTCGGTCCAGTTCACCGCGCCCGGGTAGGCGAGGTGGCGGAGGGGGAGGGCGAGCTGGATGAGCAGCCACGCGCTCGCCAGGGCGATGGCGAGGCTGGGGAGGCGGCGCGGGCTGGCTTGACTCGCAGGACCCGGCGGTTCGCGCTCACGCAGCCAGCGGCGGGGCCAGTCGGGCGCGAAGAAGAGCGTGGTCGAGGCCAGCATCACCCAGGAGAACATGCCGACGGGGAAGAGCAGCCAGATGGCGGTGTGGAAGAGCACGGCGGCGGCGAAGGCGGCGGCGCGGGTTCGGCGCCACAGCAGAAAGCCCACGACGCTGAGGTCGTAGAGCGCGCCCGCCCAGCTCATGGCGAGGGCGGCGGCCGGCGCGGCCAGCAGCGGGCCGACGAGCGGGAGGTGGGCGTGGGCTTGAAGCCAGGTGTGGAGCGGCTCGCCGCGCAGCAGCCGCTCGGCGTCGAGCTTGGCGAGGCCGGCGAAGACGTAGACGAGGCCCACCTGGGCGCGCAAGAGCACGTAGGCGCCCAGCGGGACGGGGCGCGGGCCACCGCGGCGGCGGGCGTCCAGCGACCAGGCCGCGCCTGCGGGCAAGACCGCCAAGAGCAGGGCCAGCAAGCTGACCAGGTAGTAGTGGTTGAGGTAGGGCGCCTTGTCGATGAGCTCGGCGTAGGTGAAGAGCAGCCAGAAGGCGGCTGCACAGATGCGGGTGCGGTAGCCGGCGGCGATGCCGAGGGCCGCCAGGGCCATCACCGCGAAGTGGACCTTCATCCAGACGCCGGGCCAGGGGCGCACCCAGTCGAAGCCGGCCCAGGTGAAGTGAAAGGCGGGCTCCATATAAAGGGTGTCGATCCAGCCTCTGGCCCAAAATCGCAGGGTCCCGGCCAGCATCAGGGCGCCGAAGAGCACGCGGAACGCGGCCAGCCCGGCGGCGTCGCGGGGGGCCGAGAGGCGGGTGCCCAGAGGCGGCGTCACGGTGTCACGGTCAGTCGCCGTCGTTGCCGTTGAAGCCGAGGGTCACCGACAGGGCGTTGGCGAGGTCGACCTGGATGAGGCGCTCGAGCTCGCCGAGGCTGGCGATGGCGGCGATGACGGTCTCGGGCGCGGTGTCGATGGCGCCGGTCAGCGGGCCGGGGATGGCGTCGAGCGCGGCGTTGGCGGCGGCGAGGGCCTCGGTCATGCGCGAGGTGAAGGGGCGGCCGCGATCGATGAGGTAGGCGTCCAGGCCCACAGCGCCCGGGGCGTCGGCGCCAAAGAAGAGGGTGGCCACGCCGCGCAGGGCGTCGCGGATGTCCTCGATGGAGCGGCCGCTCGCCTGCGACTCGGCCTTCGCGGGCTGGGGTGTGCCGCCGGAGGTCAGGCCGACGGGGCGCCCGAGCTTGTCGTTGCGGATGGCCTCGACGGTGAAGGCCATGCGGCCGACCATCTCGGCCAGCGCCATCTGAAGCGAGCTGAAGGCGCCCTCTTGGCGGCCCGCCTCGGTCAGGTGGTTGAGGTAGGCGCCGGCCGCCGGGTCCCAGGCCTCGCGGAGCTCGGTGGCGTGGACGCGGAGATCGGCCGTGAGCCCGGTCAGATACGCGCAGCGGCGCGGGTCGGCCGCCAGCCAGTCGGCGCCCTCGGGGTGGGCGTAGACCAGGACCTCGATGACCGGCATGCCCGTCTGCGTCGCGCCGAGGGTGGCCACGAGCGCGTCGTCGATGACGGCGTCCGAGGCGAGCAGGGCGTCAATCGCGTCGGTGCGGACTGGCCAAAAGTCGATCTTGGGGCCCAGGCGAATCGGCTCCTCCGAGGAGGGGCCGAAGCCGAAGACCTCGGCTTGTTTGTAGGGCGCGCGGGCGGCCCACCAGGCGTCGCGGACACGCCCGAGATCGGCGGCGTCCAGGCTCTGGCAGAGGGCCTCGGCGGCGTCGTCGAGGGCGGCGGTGCGCTGCTCGAACTGGCGGTAGAGCGGCAAGAGCACGTCCTCGCCCCAGGAGGTCAGCAGCGCGCGGCGCTTGTCGGGGATCTCGGACGGCGCGCACGCGGTGGCGAGGCAGGCCATGGCGGCGGCGACGGCGGCGAGCGCGCGGGGCCGGCTCAGAGCGACTCCGCGAGCGCTCAAAGCGACTCCACGAACGCGATGAGCTCCTGACGCTCGCTCGCCGACAGCGCCCGGAAGGCGTCGCGCGCCGGCTCGGCCTCGCCGCCGTGCCAGAGGATGGCCTCGGCGGTGCCGCGGGCGCGGCCGTCGTGGAGCAGGCGGTCGTGCCCGTTGACCGCGACGTTGAAGCGCAGGCCCCACAGCGGCGGCGTGCGCCACTCGGCGCCCTCGGCCTCGAAGCTGGGGCGGTGGTCGGAGAGCGCTTCGCCCATGTCGTGGAGCAGGAGGTCGGTGTAGGGCCAGATGCGCTGGTCGCGCAGCTCTTCGAGCGCCGCGTCGGCAGAGGTCCGGTGACTCGGCGTGTGGCAGGTGTCGCAGCCGGCGTCGGCGAAGAGGCGCTTGCCGCGGAGCACCTCGGGCTTCGCGTGGGCGACGCGGGCGGGGACGGCGAGGAGCTGGCAGTAGAGCTCGACGCGATCGAGCAGCGCGTTGGTCAGCTCGGGCTCGCCGCCGCTCTGGGCTTGCAGGCAGCTCTGCTGCGTGGGGGTGCAGTCGGAGCCCTCGAACATGGGGGAGCTGATGCCGATGTCGCCGTTGAAGGCGGCGGCGGACTGCTGGCGCACCGTGGGCTGCTCGGCTTTCCAGCCGAAGCGGCCGGTGACGACGTCGTCGAGCTCCACGTCCCAGACGCGGTTGCGGCGGCCGGAGATGCCGTCGCCGTCGAGGTCGTCGGGGTCTTCGAGGGCGGCGAGGCGGGCGTCCGGGATGGCCTCAAGCAGGCCCATGCCGATGGTGGCGGGGGCGACGCGTGGTGAGACGCGGAGGTCGGGTGAGAGCGGGCCGTAGGCGGGATCCTCGATGGAATAGCCAGGCGCGAGCAGGGTGTATGGCGTGCCGTCGTCGTACTGGCCGGCGACCTCGGTGATGGTGATGACCGGGCGGCCCTCGGCCTCGACGCCCAAGACGGCGAAGGGCTGAAGCTGCCCGCCGTAGACGGGGTCGGGCGCGGGCGCGCCGTGGGGGTCGGCGCCGGGCACGCTCAGGCGCAAGAGGAGGCCCAAGAAGGGCTCGTCGGCGTCGAGCGGTGGGCGGCCGCGGCCGTCTTTGAAGTGGCACGCCGCGCAGGAGCGGGCATTGAAGACGGGGCCGAGGCCGTCGTGGGTCTGGGTGCTCGCCGGGGCTTGGACCCAGGCTTGGTTGAAGCCGCTGTTGCCGGAGTAAAAGAGGAGCGCGTGGGCTTCGGTGATGTTCTCAGCGGGGCGGGTGAAGGCGTTGCTGCCGAAGAGCAGCGTGTTGGTCGTCTGTCCGCCGGGCAGCCACTCGTCGGGGTCCAGCGGGGCCATGGCGTCGCTGTCGGCGCAGGCGGGGAGGGCGGCGAGGGCGGCGAGGGCGAGGAGTCGGGCGGGGCGCATCGGGCTACTCCGGGCTGGAGATCGACAGGCCGAGCTCGCGAAAGAGCGCCTGGAGGAGCTGCTCTTGGGTGCGCAGCGAGGTCACGAGGGCCTGGACGCGGGCACGCCCGGCGGGGTTTCCAATAGCGATCTCCTGGTCAAAGGGCGGCTGGAGCGCCTTCGCCAGGCTCAGGCTCTGGGCGATGCGCGCGTCGATCTGCGCCGACAGGTCCGCGTCGACGAGGGTGATGACGTCGCGCAGGCCAACGCCGCTGACCACGCCGCCGCCGGTGCGCTGATAGCTGCCCTGCCAGACGTTCAAGACGCCCTGGATGTCCTGCACCATGTCGCGGTGGGTGTTGTCGCTGAAGCAGGAGTGCTCGTCTTCCTGATCGCCGGAGTCCAGCGCCGACTGCAGGCGCTCGCCGCCGGTCTCGAAGCCGCTCAGCACGATCATCCCCGTCAGGATGCGGCGCAGGGCCTCCTCAGGGTGGGCAGCCTCGAATTCGGCCCGGTAATTGCTGGTAGAATCGCCCGCCCACGCCGCGGTCAGGTCCTCGAGTTGGGAGACCAGCAAGGCCGAGACGACGCCGAGGTAGACGCCGCGCCGCTCGGGGTTGGGGGCGGTCGCCGTGCCGTCGGTGGCGAAGTCGGTGAAGGGGCGCTGGCCCGGGCCGGTGTCGGACGTGTCTTGGCCCCAGAGCAGGAACTCGACGGCGTGGTAGCCGGTCGCGATGTTCTCCTCGCCGCCCTGCTCGTTGAGGGACGCGAGGGTCGGGGCGTCGATGGTCTGGGCGCCGTTGATGATGCCGGCCGCCGGGTCGCCGGTGACGTAGTCGATGTACGCCTCGTCGAGCGGCCAGGCGTTCATGAGGCCCTCGGGGCCGTCGATGGGGCCGCCGTAGAAGCGGAAGACCTCGCTCTGCAGGTAGGGCTCGCGGGCCGCGCGCCAGGCCTCGCGGGCCTCGGTCATGGTCGCCGCGGACGGCGTCGCCACCAGGGCCGCGGTCGCCGCTTGGAGCGCGGTCGCGCCCGTGAGGGTGTCCTCGTAGGTGGCGAGCACGATCTCGGCGTAGGTGCTGACGGCCGCCGATGTGTTGGCAGGCAAGCCGCCGCCGCTGCTGCCGCCGTCGTCGCAGGCGGTGGTCGACAGGGTGGCGGCGGCGGCGAGGGCGATCAGGGAGTGGCGTAAGGTCATCGCGTCGGTCCTTCGGTCGGGGGGGCTTCGGTGGGAGAGGGGGGCGGAGTCGAGGTCGGAATTGGTGAGGCCGCGCCTCGCGATCCGGCAGACGCCGCGACCAGGAATCGGGTCACCGCGGTCTGCTCGGCCGGGGTCAGGCGGGCGCGCTCGCTCATGTCGGCGACGACCTCGGGCCAGGCGTCGGGCGCGAGCTCACCGGGCGCGTACTGGCGGTGGCAGCTTGAGCAGCGGGCGCGGTAGGTGCGGTGGCCGCCGGTGAGCTGGGCGAGATCGGCGTCGGGCCAGCGTCCGCTGACTCGGGCGAGGTCGGCGTCGGTCGGGGCCAGGACCGCGGGGCCCGCGCACGCGCTCAGCGGGGCGACGAGCGTGAAGAGGACGAGCGCGCAGAGGAGGAGTCGCTTCACAGGCCTATCCCGATGATGGCGCGCAGCCAGAACTTGCCGGCGTCGTCACCGACGACGGCCTTTTGGGTGATGTCGTCCATGCGGGCGTAGGCGCCGAGGGTCATCCAGAACTCGCCGGACTGGAGCAGGACCGTCGGCCCCAGGTAGTGGACCGCGCCGGCGCTGGCGTCGTCGAAGCGGCCGCGGGCCCAGTATTCCAGGCCGAGCGAGACGTGGGGCGACAGCTCGAAGGTCGCCGCGACCGTGGGGTTGTAGAAAAACGCCCACTGGTCGTCTTGAAACCTGAACTCCTGCTCGACCCAGAGGTTGGCGGCGAGGGTCGCGCGCCCGAAGCGCCGGGAGAGGATGATCTTCTGCTCGAACTCAAGCTCGTCGTAGAACTGGGCGAACTCGACGTAGAGCGCGATGTCGATGGGCCACTGGCCGGCCTCGGCCAGGCGCAGACGCAGGCGCTGCTTGACGCCGGCGAAGCGGAGCGCGGGCGTGGAGGCCGACGCGCCCTGCCGGAAGACGAAGTACCAGCCCAACTCAAGGCGGTCGGTGAGCCCGTACTCGAGCTCGGTCTGGAGCACGGAGCGCACCGCGGTGACGGCCTCGGTCGCGCCGTCGCCCTCGCGCGCGACCCGCACCGGGACGAGGTCGGCGTACTGCTCGACCTCGAAGGCCCCCTTGGGCTGGGTCGAGTAGCCATACGTGAACGGCATCGAGCGGGGGTTGGCGTGGGCGGAGGCGCTGACCGCGAGCAAGGCGGCGGCGAGCAGCGCGGCGCGGGGGTTCATAGGGCCTACCAGCTTTGGTTTGACGTGTTCTCGCTGGGCGTTCGACCGGTGGCCACGGCAGCGGCCCGTATGGTTAATGACGTTGATTATCAATATCAAGAAAAATATGAGATCTGTCGACGACCGAGCGCAGCGGCAACAGCGACGGGGCTCGGCGCTTGACAAGGCGCGGCCGGCTCCCTGAGCGTGCGGGTCTCTCTGACCCACCCACCGAGGCAACGCTTCATGCGAGTCCTAGCCGCGATCGCCCTCTGCCTGCTCTTCACTGGCGCCTGCGACGACGCGAGCTCGGGCCCCGACGCGGCGGCGGTCGCCGACGTCGCGTCCGACGCCGAGACGGCCGCGGACCCCGGCCCCGACGCTGCGGACGCAGCCGTCGACGCCGCTTTGGGCACCGACTCCACAGACACGCCCGAGATCGCGCCCGTCCCCTGGGGCCCCGATAACCCCGCGCAGGCCATCGGCGGCGCCCGGCCGGTGACCCCCGTGCTGCCCGACGCCTACGACCCCGAGGTCGCGTGGCCGCTGGTCATCGTGCTGCACGGCTACACCGCGAGCGGCGGCGTTCAGGACCTGTACTTCGGCACCAGCGAGCGCGGACGCGAGCTGGGCTTCATCACCCTGGCGCCCAACGGCCTGGTGGACTCCGGGGGCGACCGCTACTGGAACGCCAGCCCGGCCTGCTGCGACTTCGATCACAGCGGGGTCGACGACGTGGGCTACATCCTCGGGCTCATCGATGAGGCGTCGACGCTGTGGCATATCGACCCGAGCCGCGTCTACCTGATCGGGCACTCCAACGGCGCCTACATGGCCCACCGGCTGGCCTGCGACGCGCCCGAGCGCATCACCGCCATCGCGCCCCTGGCGGGCGTCAGCCTGAAGACCCTCGATTCGTGCAAGGCCGGGCCGCCGGTGTCGGTCTTGCAGATGCACGGGACCGCCGACGCGTCGGTGCTCTACGACGGCACGGTGTACTACCCCGGCGCGGAGGCCACGGTCGCGCTGCGCGTCGCCGCGAACCACTGCGGCACCTCGCCCCACGTCGGTCTCCCCCGCGACTACGACGACAGCGTGCCGGGCGATGAGACGGTGCCCACCCGCTGGGACGGGTGCGACGGCGGCAGCACGGTGGAGCTGTGGAAGATGGAGGGCACGGTGCATCTGCCCGGGTTCAACGACACCTGGCGCGACGAGGTGCTGGACTGGCTGCTCGCCCAGCGCCGCGCGAAGTGAAGGCCGCGCCGCGAGCCGGGGACTATTGGCCGGCTCGGCCCGCCCGCACAGCGAGGTCAGGCTGGGGGTGCTGAGAGCGGGGCGTTAGCGCGTCGGCGCGAACTCGATGTCGGCCAAAAACCGGTGCATCTCGCGCTGGTAGGTGCCGCGGT